>JAWLBS010000001.1:0-1786 GCA_041687575.1 Phycisphaerae bacterium
GATCAGCAGCGGCTTGGACGCCCACAGGTTCTGGGCACAGGCGCGGGGCGGGGTGATCCCCGGGCACGACGGAAAGCCGCCGGTCGTTGTCGTCACGGCACAGCCCACGCTGCGCAGCGGCTGGGACGTCTTTTTCGCCCTGTCCGAGTGGCGGACGGAAGACTACGGCCGGACGTGGGACGGCCCGGTCGAACACGCCGACACGCTTGGCCGGCGACAGGAGGACGATGGCACGATCGTCGCCATCTGCGACATGACGCCGCGGTGGCACGCGCCGACCGGGACGCTGCTCTCGACCGGGCATACCGTACGCTACAGCGACGATAAGCACCCGATCATCTCCTGCCGGCGCCAGGCGGCCTACTCCGTCTACGATCCTGACACGCGCGCCTGGACGCCGTGGGGGACCGTCGCCATGCCAAACCGGCCGGACTTCGGCCACGCCGGCGCCGGCTCGTCGCAGCGACTGGATCTGGACGACGGCACGATCCTGCTGCCTATCTATTACAAGGCTGTCTCCGAAGACTGGCACGCCTGCTTCGGTGCAACGGTGATGCGCTGCGCGTTCGATGGGAAGAAGCTGGAGTACATCGACCACGGCACCGAGATGACGGTCCCCGAACCCCGCGGCCTGTGCGAGCCGTCCATCACGCGGCATCGCGGCCGGTACTACCTGACGATCCGCAACGACGTCCGTGGTTACGTCACAGCCGGCGACGACGGCCTGCACTTCGATAGGCCGATCCCGTGGCGGTTCGACGACGGCACCGAGCTCGGCAGCTATAACACCCAGCAGCACTGGGTCGCGCACAGCGACGGGCTGTTTCTGGTCTACACCCGCCGGGGCCTGAACAACGACCACGTCCCCCGCCACCGCGCGCCACTGATGATCGCCGAGGTCGACCCCGACAGGCTGGTCGTCCTGCGCGACACCGAGCGCGAGCTCGTGCCCGAGCGCGGCGCGGGGCTCGGCAATTTCGCCGTGTGCGACGTCTCGGCGAACGAAACCTGGGTCGTCGTCTCGGAGTGGATGCAGCCGGAGGGCTGCGAAAAACACGGCAGCGACAACACGATCTGGGCAGCCCGGATCCTCTGGCCGCAGCCCAACCGCTCGGTGGAAATCCCCACCTGACGCCGGCAGGTCTGAGGAGGGCGCCTTCCTACAGCTCCGGCCACAGCCGCGCGATCCGGTCGGCGGTTGTCCGCAGGGCGCCGAGCAGGTCCTCCCGGTGATCGGCCCCGAACCGCACCGCAGGCACCGATACCCCCAGCGCCGCGGGGACCCGCCCGCCGGGCGTCCGCACCGGCACAGCCGCTGCGCTGATGCCCACGTCCGACTCGTCGAGGCAGACGACCTGCTCTTCTTTCAGGATCCCCTTGATCTGCCGGCGAAGCGCGGTCGCTGAGGTCGGGGCATTGGGCCCTCGGCGCGGGAACGTCATCCGCCGGAGGATCGCCTCGCGGGAGCCGGCATCGGCGAAGGCCAGGAGCACCTTCACTGTCGCCATCGTATGCAGCCGGCCGGAATCGAGCGGCTCGGGCTGCACGCTCAGCGGCCGATCCGCCCGCACCTCGGCGACGGCGGCGAAGGTGGTGCCGGTCCGCTCGAGCAGCAGGACGTACTCGCCCAGGTCGCGCGAGAGCGATCCCACTTCGCGCGAGATGGCTTTGAGAGGGTCGTAACTCGCCCGCCAGGCCCGGCCCCACTCGTGGGCCCGCCGGCCGAGCACGTACGGCGCCCCCCGCCCGGCCTGCTCGATCAGGCCATGGTGCTGCAGCGTGCGGA
>JAWLBS010000001.1:1886-73417 GCA_041687575.1 Phycisphaerae bacterium
TCGGTGATCGCGCTGGGCAAGCGGATCACCCGCGGGTCGCTGCGGGGCGTGGAGGAAGGCACGCAGTTCAGCCTGTTCCACACCTACGCGGTCAACTGGGTGCCGCACCGGTTCCTGGCGGAGATCACCGTCGCGGTCGCCAGTTTCCTGGAAGACAGCCGCTGCGAGGCCGTGCCGATCGCCGACCTGCCGCCGCAGACGCCGGCGATGGGCGTGCCCGTGGCTCAGGACCGACCGGCGCCGAACGTCATGATCGACGTGGCGGACGCGGCCGTGCGGTGCGGACTCGGCGGGATCGGCCTGACCGGGCTGCTGATGACGCCGCGGTTCGGGGCGCTGCAGCGGGTGCAGCTGATCCTGACCGACGCCGAGCTGCAACCGACCCCCGTGTGCGAGCAGGTCGTCTGCGACCGGTGCGGCAAGTGCGCCGCCGCGTGCCCGTTCGATGCAATCGACGTGGCGGCCGCTTCCCCGCGCCCGATCGCCGGACGAAACGACCCGGTCGCCCCGATCGACCGGCAGGCGTGCAAGCGGTGCCGCAACGGCGTTCTCGCCAACCCGTCGCACCCGTCGGGCGAGCCGGAGCGCCTCGCGGCGCTGTGCATGCGGACCTGCGTGGCGCACCTGGAAGAGGCGGGCCTGGCTGGCAACCAGTTCGCCCACCGGTTCCGTAACCGGCCGGCCTGGGTGATCGACGCCAGCGACACGCCCCGGCTGATGGAGGAGTAACCATGGCTGCCCTGACATCGCAAATGGTCAAGGACTGTGCCATCGCCCAAGGGCTCGACCTGGTCGGCGTGGCGAATATCGAGCGGTTCGCCGAGGCCCCTCGCCGGATGCATCCGGCGTCGATCTTCCCCGAGGCCCGTTCGGTGATCGTGGTCGCGCGGCGGATCCTTCGCGGCAACTGGCGCGGCATCGAGGAGGGCACCTACTGGCCGACGTACACCTACTTCGGCTATCACGGGCTGCTCAACAGCCAGTTCATCCCCCGGCCGCTGTACGAGACCTCGTGCCTGATCGAGGACCACGGCTACGAGGCGGTGCCCTACTACCCGGGCGTGCCGGAGCGGCAGCCGCCGGAAAGCCCCGTCCGCCCCGGCGCGGTCGGCCCCGACGTGCACCTGGCGATCCGCATCGCCGGCATCGCGGCCGGCCTGGGCGAGTGCGGCTGGGCGAAGGTCTTCTTGACGGAAAAGTTCGGCCCGCGGGTTCGGCTGCACGCGATCATCACCGACGCGCCGCTCGAGCCCGATCCCCTCGTCGAGCCCGGCAGCCTGTGCGACAGGTGCATGGCGTGCGTGACCGGCTGTCCGTGCAACGCGATCCCGCACGCGAAGGAAGGCAAGACCGTCCGCATTCGCATCGAGGACAAGATCTACGAGTGGGGCGACGTGCACATGGGCCGCTGCACGCTGAGTTATCACGGCGGCGACGCGGCGGTCTCGCCGTTTCTGCACAAGTCGCTGCCCGGCTACAATCTGGAGGTGGCCGAGCAGGACCTCGGCGAAAACGACGCCTACAAGATCTGCTGGCCGCTTTCGCTGGACAAGTGGACGCCGACCGATGCCGACCCGTCGGGCTATCGCGTGGAGGGCCACGCGATGCTGCGCGACTGGGGGCAGGACGGCAGCTACGGCGTGGGCGGCTCGCGCGGGTGCATGCGGAGCTGCTTCGACCGGCTCGAACGCCAGGGCAAAATCGAGCAGACCTTCGAAAGCGGCCCGTTTATCAAGCGGCCGCGGTGGCTGCTGCCGGCCAAAGTCGACAGGAAAGGAGCAAACCCGTGAGACTGCACGGTCTGATTGCCGCCCCCTACACCCCGATGAACGAGGACGGATCGATCAACCTTGACGCGGTCGAGCCTTACGCCGACCTGCTCGCCCGCAACGGCGTGGCGGGCGTGTTCGTCAGCGGCACGACGGGCGAGAGCCTCTCGCTGAGCATGCGCGAGCGGATGGATCTTGCAACCGCGTGGGCCCGGGCGTCGGGGGGCCGGCTGAAGGTGGTCGTGCACGTCGGAGGCGAGAACCTGCAGGAGTGCCAACAGATGGCCCGGCACGCGCAGGAGGCGGGGGCCGATGCGGTCGCGGCGATGCCGCCTGTGTTCTTCAAGCCGGCTGGACTGTCGGGGCTGGCCCACTGGATTGCCGAGGTGGCCGGCGCGGTGCCCGACCTTCCGTTCTACTATTATCACATTCCTTCCCGGACCGGGGTGAACGTCGAGGTCCGCGACCTGCTGGCCGCGGCCGGCGAGACGATCCCCAACCTGGCGGGGGCGAAGTTCACGTTCGAAAACCTGATGGACTTTCACCTGTGCGTGCGGGCGGACGGGGGGCGGTACGACATGCTGTTCGGCCGGGACGAGATCCTGCTGGCGGGTCTGGCGCTGGGCGCCCGCGGGGCGGTGGGCACGACGTACAATTTCGCCGCGCCGCTGTACCGGCAAATCATCGAGGCGTTCGAGGCGGGGGACATGGCCACGGCGCAAGCGGCGCAGTACAGGGCGATGGACCTGGTCGAGCTGCTCGTCCGCGGCGGCGGGCCGATGCTGTCGGTCTCCAAGGCGATCATGGGGATGATCGGGGTCGACTGCGGCCCGGCCCGGCTGCCGGCGACCCCGGCCAGCGCCAAACACATTCGCGCCCTGCACGAGGGGCTGGAACGGATCGGGTTCGAGGAGTTTGCGTGCCGGTGAGGGAGCACGTGTGTGAGGAGTTTCGACTTTGTCCGCAACGCCGCTGGAAACGTTCATCCTGCCCGCCCTGGCCGGCGGGGGGTTCAGCCTTGTCGCCATCGCCTATCGCCTGGGCCAGCCGCGCAACATCATCCCCCTCGACATGCTCGGCATCTGCGGGGCGATCGGGGCGGTCCTGTTCGCCGGGCTGGGGATGCGAATCGGGTCGATCGCCGATGTCCCCGCGCAGGTGTGGTTGTGGGGACTGGTCGGTGGGCTCGGCCAATATGTGGCGATCAAAATGCTCGGCTGCGCCCTGCGGATCGGGCCGCTCTCGCCGCTGTGGTGCGTGTTGAGCCTGGCCTTCGTGCCGACGCTGGTCTATGCACGGGTCTTTCTGACCGAAGACCTGCTGCCGCTGCAGTACCTGGCGATTGCCGCGAGCATCCTGTGCGTGCTGGTCGCCTCGATCCGACCGGCCGAGGACGCGGCGGCGGATGAGGGGGCCGCCTCGACAATCACCGCAGCCGCCGTTCGTGCGGCCCGGCTGCGCACCGGGCTGATCTACCTGGCGCTGCTGCTGGCGATCTTCATGATCAACAGCCTGCTGCCGATCGGCCAGCGGGTGCTGGGCGAGCTCAAGGCCGCCGACGGCCGGGGGTTCAACCTGCTGTACGGCCACTGGTTCCTGGCGACGGTCTATGCGATGCTCGCGGTGTGCGCGCTGCTGGATGCGGTCGCGACCGGCCGAACGCAGGCGTCCCGGCGGGCGCTGCTGGCGCTGGGCGTACTGGCCGGGGCGGGCTCGATGAGCGGGCTGGGCCTGCTGAACCTCTGTTCGTCATCGGCGATCGTCTACGCGGTAGCCGGCATCACACAGATCCTGATCGTCGCGGTGATCTCGGTGATCGCCTTCGGCGAGCGGACCTCGGCGACCTGGTACGCCGCGCTGGCCCTGGGGGTGCTGGCGGTGGCACTGGCGAACTGGAACCAGGTCGTGGCTGGGCTCTGACAGGCATCCAAATCCGTCTACACATACGGCAACGCCCCATCCTGCAAGAGCAGGCTCGTGCCCATCCCCTTCGCCCTCGCCCGGCGGAGGACCTCGGTGGCCATCGCCACATCGTGGATCGCCATGCCGAAGTTGAGAGTGACGATCCGTTCGCGCGGGCACTGCCGCCCAGGGCGGGCGCCGCAGACGACCTCGCCCAGCTGCGCGTGCAGCGTCGGGGCAGGCTGATTCTCATAGAAGCCGCCCGGCCCGAACAGCACCGCGTGGAACTGCTGCCAGTCGTCGACGACGAACTTGTCCGCCTCGCGCAGGGCCTTGAGCTCCCACCCGCGGCTGTGGATCGGCAGCACCAGCACCCCCTCGCGGCGGACCCACTCATCGACAAAGAGCACCTCGTCGAGCACGCCCGTGGCCGTCACCGCCACATCCGCGCCGCGGAGGACGGCCTCGGCCGAGACGCCCGCCTCGACCCGAAACCCGACCCGCCGCCCCATCGACTCCACGTACCGCTCCAGCGCCGCGGCGTCCGGGTCGTACACCCGTGCGACCTGCAGGTCCGGCAGCACCTGCGCCAACATCAGCAGGTTGTACCGCCCCTGCACCCCCGCCCCGGCGATGCCGAGCACGCGGGCGTCGCGGTTGGCCAGGTATTTCGCCGCCACCGCCGAGACCGCCGCCGTCCGCAGCGCGGTAATGTAGGCGCAGTCCATCACCGCCGTCGGCAGGCCCGTGGCCACGTCGTTCAGCACGATCAGCCCGGTAATCGTCGGCAGGCCCCTGGCCGGGTTGCTGGAAAAGCCGCCGACCCACTTGAGCCCGGCCGCCCTCATCCGCGGCAGGTAGCCGGGCATCGCGTGCAGGAAGGCGTCGTGCAGCGGGTGCACGCCGGGCTTGGGCGGGTTCTCGTAGCGGCCTTCGCCGTGCTCGCGGAGGACGGCCTCGACGATGTCGATCGCGTCGGTGAGCTCCAGGCCGGCGTCGATCACCTCCTGCTGGGAGAGGTAGAGCATCTCTATTCGGTTCATGTGTGAGCCGTCTCCTTTCGGGCCAGCCGATGATCCTGAGGCAGCCTCGTGCGTATCCGATCCACCTGAAACAAGCACGGCCCTGCGAACGACCGCAGGCCAGTGGCACCCGACAACACCTTGATGCCGGATCGGGCAGCGACATCCGGAGCCTGAACGAGCACGGCCGCATTATCCACCATGCCGGGCTTTTGCATCAATGCCGCACGCCTTACAATCTCAGTGATGGCACAAGGTGAGGAACCCATGACAAGCGCCCTGCGCATCCTGATCATCCTGCTCGTCAGCGTCGGCTCGGCCGCGGCGGTCAACGCCATCCGCGCCGACGGCATCGACTGGTTCGTCGCGCGCGAGGTGATCTATCCGCCGCCCACGCCGGACCAGGCCGAGGCGGACATCGAGCGCGACGAGGTCCTCGCGGCCATCGAGCGGGGGGCGGTCGCCGTCGATGCCCGGCCGGCGCACCTGTTCGAACAGGGGCGCATCCCCGGGGCGGTGAACATCCCGGCTGAGGAGCCGTTCGCCCACCTCGACGCTCTGTTCATGCGGGCGCTGCCGGAAACACTGGTCATCATTTACTGCGGCGGCGAACCGTGCGACGACAGCCAGATCATCTTCGACCTGCTGCGGGACAACGGGTTTGAGAACGCACGGATCTACTTCGGCGGCTGGCGAGACTGGACCGAGGCCGGCTTGCCGGTGGAGCAATAGATGTGCGGACCGAACAAGTTTTGCACGTGTGCCCGAAATGTGAGTCGCACGGCCCTGCAACGACGCAGGACCGCGGCAGCCGGCCAGACACCGGAAGGTGAACACAGCTGACATGAAGCCCGACCAGCAGACACAGACATCTGAACCGCAAGCCGACCCGATCCCGCCGCCGCGGTGGCAGGCGTGGCTGATCGGTGAGCCGCACCCCGTCTGGACCTGGCTGTCGCGACTGAGTGGCTGGCTGCTGGCGGGGGTGTTCCTCTACGCGGGCGTCATCAAGATGCTCGACCCGGCCGAGTTCGCCGTGCAGATCCGCAACTACCAGCTCGCCCCGTGGTGGGCGATCCACCCGGCGGCGATCTCGCTGCCGCTGGTGGAGATCGTCGCAGCTGTATTGCTGCTGCTGGGGATCTGGGCATTCGAGGCGACGGTCGTCCTGGGCGGGCTGCTGGTGCTGTTCATGGTCGGGATCGGCTGGGCGATGCACCTGGGGCTGGACGTCGAGTGTGGCTGTTTCGGCGGGGACAGCCGGGTGGGCTGGGGCCTGCTGCTCCAGGACGCCGCCCTGCTGGCCGCGGCGGGCATCAGCCTGCTGGCCCGTCGCCGCGGATCGTCCAGGTTCAATAAGAATGGCAACAACAACGAGTAATTTGCGGATTTCGCAAGATTGTGCAGCGCGGAGGGAAACAGCCTTCCGCAGATTTCGCAGATTGACACAGATCAGAAACAACAACGGCAGGGGTCAGAGGTCAGGGATCAGGGGTCAGTGAGCAACAGCCACGGCAACAACAAAGAATATATCAGCCACGGATGAACGCGGATGAAACGCGGATGAACGACAACGGCAGTTGTAGGGCGGGCTGCGCCCGCCAAAGCCGTTGCAGGGTGGGCGACTCTGCCCACCAAGGCACTGTGCCGGGTGGTCGCGCTGTCTGCGACCATGGATCCGCGGATTGGCGAGACTCCCGCAGACGGACGGGAAGGAGCCCGAAAGCGTCAGCGAGGGTGACTTTGTCCTTCCGCAAGGGCGAGACCTCCGCACCCCGCGCCAACGAGCCGCGACCGTGAGGGAGCGGTAATCTGTCGCACCTACCCCACCCGCCGCCCTTGTCACCCTGCCACGCCGGCACGTTGTCATATTGTCATATTGTCACGTTGTCAGCCCCTCACCCTGTCGCGCACATCAGGATGTAGACCCACAGCGCCACCACCATCAGCGCCGTGCCGACGGCGACGTAGCCTAGCAGCTGCTTGATGAATTCCGGCACCCACCGAAACGGCATGTCCGCCACGATCGCGATCAGCGTCAGGGGGGTGAGCGCAAGGCCCACGACTCTGCCCAGTGGCCCGAGCAGCCGCCTGAGCGCCGACCGGACCGGCGTGCCCCCCGGTTTCGGCTCGCCCTTTGCCTCAGGGGCCGCGGGCTTGCCGGCCTGCAGCTGCTTGATCGCCTGCTTGATCTCCTGTTCCACCTCGTCGTCGGCGACGGGCTCTGTCTCGGCCGAGACGGGAGTATCGGCGCCGCCATCAGTCGCCCGACCGCCGGCGCGGCGATCGGCGAGCCTGACGGGCGCCGCGTCCGTGGGGGCGGATTCGGCGGCGTCGTCCATCAGCGGTTCGGGCCCGGTTGCGTCTAGGGACTCCTCCTCACCAGCGGCGTCGGCGGGATCGGCCCTGCCGACCTCCTCGACCAGCGTCGAGGCGGCTGATTCGAGATGATCGAGTTTCTTTTCGACCTCGGCCTCGTCCACCGGCTGCGTCAGGTCGTCCTGTCCGCGCGGCTGACTCGAACCGGGTTTTTCTGCGGGATCCACCTGGCACCTCCCTGCCGCACGCCCCGGGGGCACATGCGGCACTCAACGATGTTTCATCGGCCCGAACCGGCTGCGGCCCAAGCGGCAAGCCGCACAAGGATCCGGGGCAGCCGCGTTGGCAACGACACCGGGACAAGCCGCCCCGTTTACCCTAAAATACGCCGGCATGACCGACCACTGGCTTTACAGCGAAAATCTGCCCGCCGCCCCGGCCGACTGGACGCTGGAGGGGTCCGAGGCCCAGCACGCCCGGGCCCGGCGCCTCACCGCCGACGAACCGGTCCACCTGTTCGACGGCCGGGGCCGCGTCTGCGCCGCCCGTGTCCGTGCGGCCGATAAGCGGGTCCTGCGTTTGCGGATCGAGACGAGCGCGACGCTGCCTCCCCGGCTGCCGCGCCTGACCGTCGCGGTCAGCCCCCCCAAGGGCGACCGGCTGGACTGGATGCTCGAGAAGCTGACCGAACTGGGCGTGGCCGCCATCCTGCCGATCCGCTGCAAGCGGTCGGTCGTCCAGGCGAAGGATGACCGGCTGGAACGGTGGCACCGGCGGTGCGTCGAAGCCGCCAAGCAGGCCCACGTGGCCCACGTGCCCGCGGTCGCCGAGCCGCTGGACTTGGCGCAGCTGCTCGGTGGCGCCGGGGAGTTCACCCACACGTTTGTGCCCGACACGGTCGGGTCGGTCCTGTCGATCCTGTCGGTGGAGCCCCTGTCGCTGAATGCCAGGCCGGTCGTCATTATCGGCCCGGAGGGGGGCTTTGCCGACCACGAGCGCGACCTGATGACCCGCAGCGGCGCCCGGACGGTCGGCCTGGGGCCGACGGTCCTTCGCACGGAAACCGCCGCAATCGTCGCCGCCGCCTGTCTGCTGATTGCCGCCGACGCGCGGGCCGACCGGACAGCCGGCACGGTCGAACCGGCGAGCGAGGGCGACGGTCCCGCCGCCCCCTTGCTTCCGCCGGCCGGATCCGAGGGTCCCGCCAATCCCTCCAGCCCGCCGGCCGGACCGGGGGAGGCCGCGCCGTGACCTTCGAACCGACCCTGTCCGCCCAGCGGCTGCAGGCCGCCTTGCGGACCCGCCGGATCGGCCGCCGCCTGCACAGCCTTGCCGAAGCCGACAGCACCAACAGCATCTGCTGGCAGCACCTGGAGGCGGAAGAGGCCGGGGCCGACGGCACCGTCGTGCTGGCCGATTACCAGACCGCGGGCCGCGGCCGGTTCCACCGCGTCTGGCTGGCGCCGCGGGCGTCGAGCGTGCTTCTGAGCGTCCTGATCGTCCAACCGGCCGAACCGCTGTTGGCCGAGCGGCTGAGCCTGATCGCCGGGATTGCCGGCTGCTTGGCGTGCCGTAGGGCCAGCGACGCCGAGATCCAGCTTCGCTGGCCCAACGATCTGGTCTGCCGACGGCGGAAGGTCGGGGGCATCCTCGTCGAGTCCCGCGCGATGCCGGACGCCCGGGTCGCCGCGGTGATCGGGGTCGGCATCAACTGCCTGCAGCACGCCGGCCACTTCCCGCCGGACCTGCGCGACCGGGCGGCGTCGCTGGACATGGTCAGCCCCAACCCCATCTCAAGATTTGACCTGGCTGTCGACCTGCTGGGCCGCCTGGACGCATGGTTCGCCAGCCGGCCGCTGCCCGGCGCCGAGGTCGTGCGGGCGAAATGGCAGGACCTGGCCGAACCGCCGGGCATGCGGGTCTGCCTGATCCACGCCGGCCGGCGTTACTATGGCACGACCATAGAGCTGGACCCGGCCGGCGGCCTGCTGGTGCAGCTGGATTCGGGGGGGCGACGCATTTTCCCGGCGTCAACGACGACGCTGGAAGCGACCGATCCGCCGCCGGCAGCTTGATTATAAGCGGCGTCTGCGCCGCGCTGCATAGTCGGGCAGCGGCATTCAACGTGAGATTCGAGAGTCGCGCAGCTGGGAGGCTTGGGTGAAAGCGGCGTCACGGCCGCCGCAGTCCACAGTCGTCGCTGATCGTCCCGTTAAGTTTGAGAGCGGGGAACCGAGGGCGGCTTGATTGAAAGCGGCGTCTTTGGCGTCGCACTTCAAGGGCTGTCGCCGTCTTTCACGGCCCTGCGCCCGGCTTCGTTGGACGCCGGCTGAGCAGGGCGGGTCGCGGGAACGTGGCGCCCCCTGACTCTCCTTTCGCCCCTGACGGGGGCTTTGGCGGGCACAGCCCGCCCTACAACTGCCGTTGTTATTTCTAATCTGTGTCAATCTGCGAAATCTGCGGAAGGTCGTTTCGCTCCGTCCTGTACACGTTATCAGAATCTGCGGACGGCTGCTGTTGTCGTTCACTGGCAACTGTCCGTTGGCCACTGCCTGTCCCCTGCAACCTGCCACCAGCGTTTGCCCGAGACGCAGCTGTATCCGATATCTACGCATGGCGGCGGGCCGACCGTAGGGTCCCCGCCTGATCGTATCAGCCGGAACGTTTGCGGCGACCGTCGCTCGGCCGACTCGCCATGTCGATGAACCTTAATCACTTAACAGCCTGTTGGCCGTCCCGTCGTCCGGATAAAAACCGCCGCGGCGACCCTGGCCGATCGGTCAGGCGCCGGCGGGGTCAGTCCGGTAGCGCCCGCCGTCGATACCACGTTGAGGCGGGACGACTGGCGCTGGACTCGCCGGTACGGGCTGGAAAAGGGGATAGCGACGGATGCAACGCGAAAAGGACAAAAAGACCAAGGTGAGCTGGATCGAAGTCGCGATGGTCACCGTTGTGCTGGCGGTGCTGGCGGCCCTGGTCACGCCGGAGCTTAGCCAGGCCGGGCGCGATCCGCGACAACTCGACTTGAGCCTCGAGGTCCAGGTCGTCCGCGGGCAGATCGAAATGTACCGCCTCCAGCACGACAAGCAGTACCCCGCGCTGGAGACCTTCGCCAGCCAGATGACCGGCGTGACCGACAGCCAGGGCCGCATCGGCGAGCCGGGCGACGCCGGCTGTCAACTCGGGCCGTACCTGCGGGAAGTCCCGATCAACCCCTACTGCGGAACCAACACCGTCGGCGACGGACCGGGCGGCACGAGCGCCTGGTATTACAACCACAAGACCGGTGAATTCCGGCCGAACCATCTGAACCTTCACTGACCCCATCGCCACCTGACGACCTCATCGGATCGAACACCTCCGTCGAAGCGTGCCATCGCTC
Source organism: Phycisphaerae bacterium (assembly GCA_041687575.1). Taxonomy (GTDB): domain Bacteria; phylum Planctomycetota; class Phycisphaerae; order UBA1845; family JANYLN01; genus JANYLN01. The sequence continues at coordinate 12,281 of JAWLBS010000001.1, forward strand.
GCATCGGGATGGCGGGGCCATGATCGCCACGACCTTTCAAGGTCTGGAGTGGCAAACGTGAGTAGCGTCGGCTGCCTGATTCAACATGAAAAACCGCGCCTGCACCAGTCGTTCCCGCTGCTGTGCTCGCACTGGCACGGGCTGGGCGTCTGGCTGAGCCTGTGGGATGCCCGCGGCCGGTGCCTCCAGCGCGATACCGAGATCGCCGGGCCGTTCCACCTGCTGTGGGACCAGTGCCCACCGTTTCGGCAGTGGCTGGCTGATCTCAGCCGCACCGCCCCGTCGGCGTCGCAGTTCGCGGGCCTGCAGGGGTTGTGTGTGCCGGTCCGGTCCGGCCGCGACACCGCCCGGTCCATCGTCGCGGTGCTTGTCCCGCAGGACTGCCGACCCGAACCGCTGGCGGACGTCTGTCGCAAGGCGGGCATCGACGCTGCACTGATCGCGAGGCTGGCCACGGATGTCGCCTGGCACGACCCGCGGGCGGTCGCGGGCCTGCACGAGCTGCTCGCCCTGCTGATCGACCAGTTCAGCCGGGATGACGCCGACCCCGGCGCCGTGGCGACCCTGGCAGCCAACCTCTCGCAGACCTATGAAGTGCTCAACCTGATCCACCACGTCAGCGACAAGTTCGACAGCCGGCAGCGCCCCGACGAGTTCTTCGAACGGACCTTTGCCGAGGTGATCGCCGTGCTGCAGGTCGAGAGCCTCGCCGCGGTCACGCACATCTCGCCCCGGGCCGGCGAGCCGACGGTGATCGTCGTCGGCAAGGACCAGGCCCACCGCCAGCGGATCCACACCACCGCCGAGGCCCTCTCCAGCCTGATGCTTGACCGCAAGATGCTGCTGCTGGACCAGGCGCACGTCGAGCGGTTCCTCCCGCAGGACCGGTGGCTGCGCAACATGGTCGCCGTCTGGCTGCTCCGCCAGGACGAGCCGGTCGGGGCGCTGCTGGCGATCAACAAGGCCGGCGGCAAGGATTTCGACGACATCGACCTGCAGATGCTCCAGGTCCTCGGCGACCGCTGCAGCATCTATCTCGAAGACCTCAACATCCTGGCCGACCTGCAGGAACTGCTGATCGCCCTGCTGCGATCCCTGGTCAACAGCATCGACGCGATGGACCCGTACACCTCCGGCCACAGCGAGCGGGTCGCGCTGATCTCGCGGCGCCTGGCCGAGACCCTGCACTGCGACCCGGCGTTCTGCCAGCGGGCCTACTTCGGCGGGCTGCTGCACGACATCGGCAAGATCGCCGTGCCTTCCGGCGTGCTGCGCAAGCCCGGCAAACTGACCGACGAGGAGTTCGCCCTGATCCGCCGGCACCCGGCCAGCGGGGCGCGGCTGATCGAGCGGATCCACGCGATGCATGACATCGTCCCGGCCGTGATCGGCCACCACGAGCGGATCGACGGGGCCGGCTATCCCCACGGCATTCCCGGCGCGGAGCTCTCGCCGCTGGCGCGGATTGTCGCGGTGGCGGACTGCTTCGACGCGATGACCAGCCAGCGCTCCTACCGCCCCGCCAAGCCGATGGAGCATGTCCGCGAGGAGCTCGCGCGGATCGCCGGCCGGCAGCTCGACGCCGAGATGGTCGACGCGCTGCTGGCGATGGACCTCGAGGCCTTCCACCGGGAGCTGGGCACCTACCGCAGCGGCCTGCGCAGCGAACCCGCCGCCCCGCCCGAATGATCCGCCGCTGCGCCTGTACAAAAACAACAACAACGTCTATCCGCGGATTTCGCAGATGATCGCGCCAGTCGCGCAGGCGAAGCCCGGTTCTGAGAAACCGTATGCGCCAATGCGCGCACGTACGGGACGGGCTGCCTACTCCCGGACGGTGGCGACCTGGTCGGTGCGTTCGTAGCCGGCGGCCTCGTCGGCCAGGCGGCAGTAGAGGGTTTGCTGGGCAGCGGTCATTTCGATCTTGCGGCGGGCCATGACCCGGCGGGCGACGTCGAGGCCGCGCTGCACGTCGTAGCGGTCGCGGCAGGTGTCGGTGTACCAGGCGAACGACGGCACGAACTTGGGGATGTGGGCGGACATGAACAGGTTGGCCGAAAAGCCGACGACCGAGCCGGTGGCAAACGAGGAGTTGATCCCGCACTTGGAGTGATCGCCGACGGTCAGTCCGACGAACATCCGGCCGGAGTCGACCTCGACGCCGTTGATCGGCACGCGGACGTTGCCGTAGGTGTTCTTCAGGTCGCTGTTGATCGCGTCGGCGGCGATGTTGATCCACTGGCCGAGGTACGAGTGGCCCAGGAATCCGTCGTGCTGCTTGTTGGAGTAGGAGTGGATGATCGAGGCCTCGATCTCGCCGCCGACCTTGCAGGTCGGGCCGATGGTGGTGTCTTCGCGGATGACGGCGTTGGGCTGGATGAGGGTGTTGTCGCCGATGCAGCAGGGGCCCTGAACGCTGGCGTGGGGGCTGATCTTGACGTTGCGGCCGATGTAGATGGGGCCGTCCTCGGCGTCGAGCACGACGCAGGGCATGATCTTGCTGCCGGTGCCGACGTGGATGGCCTCGCGATTGAGCAGGTAGGCCCCCTGGTAGATGTGGCCTTCGATGACGCCCTTGCCGAAGCGGGTCTGCCACTGGCGGATCAGTTCGGTGCCGTTGGCGTGGACGAGGTCCCAGGGGTAGTTCATCATCTTCATGTCGGGCTGATCGAGGCTCGTGCGGGGCAGGTCCTGCAGGGCGGCCTCCAGCCGCGGCGGGTCGAGGAAGGTCCGGGCGTCGACGCCAGCCGCCCGCGCGGCGTCGAGATGAACCGCGGCGATCTGGCCGTCGACTTCGAGCACCGTGTTGATCGGCAGGTCGAAGGGCCGGCCCGCCAGCAGCCGGCCATTGATGAACAGGGTGTCGCCGGCTGGGGGGGCATTAACGGGCAGGTCGAATGCCTCGGCGGTCACGTCGGCGAGGTAGTCGCGGACGAACAGGTGCACAGTGGCCTGTGGCCAGTCCCAGCGGATTTTGTCCAGAAGGGTATCGAACCCGACGCGCAGGTCGAAGACCGGCCGCCAGTAGACCAGCGGCAGCAGGTTCACGTACCCGGCATCTTCGTAGACGACAACGATCGGCATAAGGTCCCCTCGCAAACAGGTGGTCCGGCGTATGGCGGAAAGGCTCCACCACATCCATACAACCATCGGCCGGCATCGGTCCCGGCCCAGGCAACGGCATTATGATACGTGATGTCAGGCAATGTGGCCAGAGCCGGCCGAACATGGTGTGTCGCAAAAAGAAACAGGGTCTCTGAGTCGGGAAGTACCGCAGGCACGGTCATTGATGTAACCCGCAAGCATCAAGGTGGGTGGCTCCCGAAGGTGCGGACCGGCAGCCGTCGGCACAAGGCCCGGCGCTACGCCCACATTCTTCAAGGCGGAGCCTCCCGCGGGTCGTGATTTAGCGGTTCATCAATGTAAGTCCGACCTGCGAGTACTTCTCGCTCAGAGACCCTTTTGTTTCCACCGTTATCTATAGCAGCTTTCGGCAGACAAGACAAGTAAATTCAGTCGAGTTTTCGGTTAGGCCGGTGTGGCCGCAAATGGGCGATTCGTGCGAAAATTCGGCAAATGGCTTGACTTTTTGGTCGGCACTGGTCAACCGCGGGGCGGGGGCGGGCGGGGCGTAGTGGCAGTGTTATATTATCGGATAGTGACCGGGAGTGTCGCCAGCGCAGGCGGGCGACGGGGCTCGGTGCGCTGCGCGTGCCGTCGCCCTGCACAAAGTGGAGGGTCTCGACCTCCCAAGGCGCTACACCATGGGCACGCTGTCCAGTAGAGATTCTTCGCTGCGCTCACAATGACAGCTTCTGACGCTTCCCCGAGGTCGTCATTCTGAGCAACGCGAAGGATCTCTACCTCTCGGCGTGAGCTTCGCTTGCGTTTTGTGCCCTCCCCCTCGTCACCCTGAACAGGGACTCCTAGCTACACCTCGGGCACGGGCGCGACTATGATGGGTCGCTTATGACTACGCCGCCGAACCGACAGACGACTTCCCTGACCGACGAGCAGCTCGATGGGCTGACGCCGGCCATGCGCCAGTACGTGCAGCAGAAGGCCCAGGTGCCCGATGCGCTGCTGCTGTTTCGCATGGGGGACTTTTATGAGACGTTCTACGAGGACGCCAAGACCATCGCCAAGGTCCTGGGCCTGACGTTGACCGCGCGGAACAAGGGGGAAAACCCGATCCCCTTGGCGGGCATCCCCTATCACGCCCTGGAGACCTACCTCGGCCGGCTCGTGCAGGCAGGGCTCAAGGTGGCCATCAGCGAGCAGATCGAGGACCCCCGCCAGGCCAAGGGGATCGTCCGGCGACAGATCACCCGCGTGATTACCCCGGGTACGTTGACCGACGAATCGCTGCTGAAAGGCAGCGAGGACAACTGGCTGGCGGCGGTCTGTCCGGCCGGGGGTGGGCAGATCGGCCTGGCGTGGGTGGAGCTGGCATCGGGGCGGTTTCTCACGCAGGTGCTGGACGAGCAGTCGGCCATCGACGAGCTGGTGCGGTTGCGGCCGGCCGAGCTGCTGATCGGCGAGGAGGTGCTCACCGGGCGGTGCAAGTCGTTCGCCCGGCAGGTGAAGGAGTTGATCGACTGTGCGGTGACGCGGCTGGCGGAGTGGCAGTTCGAGCCGTTCCAGGCCGAGCGGCGGCTGCACGAGCAGTTTGGGGTGACCACGCTGGAGGGGTTCGGCTACGAGCGGTTCGACGCGTCGCTGCAGGCGGCCGGGGCGATCCTGGACTACCTCCAGCAGACGCAGCGGACGCAGCTGGGGCACGTCCGGTCGATCCGGCGGCGGACGAGCGGGCAGTACGTGCAGATCGACCGGGCGACGCTGCGGTCGCTGGAGATCGAGCGGCCGCTTCGCGGCGAGGGGCGGGGTGGCACGCTGCTGGCGGCGGTCGACCGGACAGTCAACCCGATGGGGCTGCGGCTGTTGCGGATGTGGCTGTGCTACCCGCTGCAGGAGGCCGAACAGATCCTCGACCGCCAGCGGGCGGTGCAGTGGCTGCTGGATCGGGCGACCGCGACCAAGCATGTGCGGCAGGTGCTGGCCGATGTCGGCGATGTCGAGCGGATCGCCGCGCGGCTGGGCATCGAGCGGGCGACCCCGCGGGACCTGGCGAACCTTTCGAGCGCGCTGAACCAGCTGCCGGACCTGCGGCGCCACCTGGCTGGGGTCGATGCGCCCCTGGTCGTCAGCCAGACCGCCAAACTCGACGGGCTCGATCCGCTGGCGGCGCTGCTGAGGCAGGCGATCAAACCGGACGCCTCGACGATCGCCCGCGAGGGAACGATCATCGCCGACGGCTTCGACGCCGAGCTCGACCGGCTGCGGACCCTCTCGCGGGACGCGCACTCGTGGCTGGCCGAGTACCAGGCGCGGCAGATCCAGGAGACGGGCATCTCCTCGCTGCGGGTGGGCTTCAACAAGGTGTTCGGCTACTACATCGAGGTGACCAACACGCACGCGGACCGCGTGCCGGACCACTACATCCGCAAGCAGACCCTGAAGAACGCCGAGCGGTACATCACCGAGCCGCTGAAGGAATATGAGAACGAGATCCTGACCGCCCAGGAGCGGGCGAAGGACCTGGAGCTGAGCCTGTTTGCCAAGGTCCGCCAGCAGGCGCGGGAGTTCGTGCCGCCGCTGCAGGAGGCGGCCAGCGGCCTGGCGATCCTGGACGTGCTGGCGGGGCTGGCGCAGCTGGCGGGCGAGCGGCGGTACTGCCGGCCGGAGATCGTCGAGGGGATCGGCCTGGACATCCGCGAGGGGCGGCACCCGGTGCTCGATCAGACGCTGGCCGAGCAGTTCGTCCCCAACGACGCGGTCTTCGACGAGACGACGCAGCGGCTGATGATTTTGACGGGCCCGAACATGGCGGGCAAGAGCACCTACATCCGGCAGGTGGCGCTGCTGACGCTGCTGGCGCAGGTGGGGTCGTTCGTGCCGGCCGGTTCGATGCGGCTGGGGCTGGTGGACCGGATCTTTGCGCGGGTGGGGGCGTCGGACGAGATTTCGCGCGGGCAGTCGACGTTCATGGTGGAGATGGTCGAGACGGCCAACATCCTTCACAACGCGACGCGGCGGAGCCTGGTAATCCTCGATGAGATCGGGCGGGGCACCAGCACTTTCGACGGGTTGTCGCTGGCGTGGGCGATCACCGAGTACCTCGCCAAGCGGACGGGCTGCCGGACGCTGTTTGCGACGCACTACCACGAGCTGACGGAGCTGGCGGAGCTGCTGGAGGGGGTCCGCAACTGCAACGTGGCGGTCCGTGAGTACCGCGAGGAGGTGATCTTCCTGCACCGGATTGTCGCGGGCGGGGCGGACAAGAGCTACGGCGTGCAGGTGGCGCGGCTGGCGGGGATCCCCGCCGAGGTGATCGCGCGGGCGGGCGAGGTGCTGGCGGAGCTGGAGCAGAACTTCGTGCGCGAAAGTCACGGGCCGAGCCTCTCGCGGGAGCGGACGCGGGACGAGGGGCAGATGCTGCTGTTCGACATGCCGCACCCGTGCGTGGAGCGGCTGCGGGGGATGGATGTGGCGAAGATGGGGGCGGACGAGGCGCTGGCGTTGTTGAAGGAGTTGCAGAGGCAGGCGAAGCGCTCCTGAATTATCCTGCACTTGCAGTGCATTGTTGCCAACGGCACTGGTTGGCGGGCACCGTTCGACTCGCTTTGCTCGCTCACGGCAAGCAGCCCGCCCTACGTGGCAGGGCGCTACTCGTAGTTGTCGAACTTCAGCGGCCGGGCGTTCAGGTCGAGAAGCTGCTGGATATCGGCCTTGTCGGTGCCGGCGGCGATCTCGTAGGAGAAGGTCTTCTGCTGGCCGGGCCTCAGCGTGATCAGCCAGCCGTGGCGACGGTCGATGTCGCGGCCTTCCACGCCGGCGGTCATCGGTTCGAGGGCGCCGACGTACGCGCCGCGCGGGCCCCAGTGCTGCCAGTTGCCCAGGCGCGGGAACTCGTTGCGGTTGAACCGGATCGACAGGGCGATCTTGCGCCGGCGATTGACCACCCCGCACAGGACCTGTCCGCTACGTGATGCGGCCGGCTCGATGTAGGCGAAGACCTCGCCGCGGCCTTTGTGGGCGGGCAAGGGGGGCGAGACCTTCCGGAACGGCCGGCCCTCGGCGAACCACTCGACGCTATCGCCGCGGGGCAGGACGGTCCCGCTGTAGCAGAACTCGCTGACTTGCGGCTCGAGCAGGGGGTACCCGAAGTTGATGTGCAGCAGCCACGCCATCTCCACCGGCTGATCGTCCACGTTCGTGAAAATGTCTTCGATGCGGATGGCATTTTCGCCCAACCGGCTGCGGATGGTCCGCTGCAGGTCGAGGTTCGGGCCGAAAAACCGCGAGGTCCGGACGCGGCCGCGGATCTCCATGTCGCCCCGACCGGCCCGCGGGTCGGGGTTGGTTATGACCACCTCGCCAGCCGGGGTGTGCGAGTGGGTGCCGTGCAGGGGCCAGTCGCGCCCGGCGTCACGGGCGGGCGCGCCGGTGTTGAGGGGACCGCAGCTGGTCAGCAGCCCGCCAGGAAACGCCTCCAGCCAGTCCATGTCGCGGCAATAGGCGATATCGGGGCTCTTGATGCCGTTGCCGCTGAGCCAGGTGAGCGACTGGCCGGCCAGGGTCGCGTCGACGATATCTAACCCACGGTCCAGTACGACCTTATAGCGCAGCCCGCCGCCGGTGTCGACCCAGGCGATGCGGACGCCGCGCGCGGGCGGCTCATCGAGCACGGCGGTCTCGATTCCGCCGAGCTGCAGCGGGTTGACGATCGGGGCATTGCGAAGGTCGTGGCGGGCGGGGTTCGAGCGGCGGGCGGCCATGGGCGGTTTTTCCTTTCTTGCGACCGGCTGGATCGTTATTTACGAATATGTAACACCGCAACAGCGGAAAAGATCCTATCACATTGCAGGCTTCGGCGGAAACCTTTGCCTGTTTCGCGCATATAAATAAGATGCGGCGTCGCAGCCGGATCGGGACGGGCGGCAGTTTGCAGCCGTCCCGCTGAAATGGCAACGCCCGTGCCGCGACTGCGTTTGTGGGGGCGGATGCGGTTGCAGATGGTCTCGCCAGCCCGTGGACGTCGTCCATGGCAGCGGTGCTGCGCTCGCCGGGCTGTGATGATTGGCAGGTAGGCGCGAAACAGATATGACTGACTGACAGGAGAGCGTGTATGAGAACCGGACGGACGACGAAATTTGCCGCATGTACGATCGCCATCGCATTGTTCGGCGCCTCGGCGGGCGTCTACGGGCAGCAGGATCAGCAACAGCAGCGTTCTGCCAAGGGACCGCTGACCCCGCAGCAGCGGAATCTGCTCTCCCAGCTGAGCGACGCGATCCACGCGACCGCCGAGAGCGTCGAAAACAGCGTCGTGCACATCGAAACCACCAGCGTGAGCGAATCGCCGCTGAGGCGGCAGATGCCCGGCGGTCAGGAGTTGCCCGAGGACCTGCGGGAGCAGCTGCGGCGGTTCTTCGGCGACCAGATGCCCCAGCAGCCCCGCGAGCAGGTCCGCCGAGGGCTCGGCAGCGGCATCGTCTTTGACAGGCAGGGGCACATCCTGACGAACAACCACGTGGTTGCCGAAGCCGAGCGCATCCGGGTGCTCTCCACCGACGGTCGTCCCTACATCGCCGAGGTCGTCGGCTCCGACCCGCTGACCGACGTGGCGGTGATCAAGATCACGGGCAAGTCCGTGGACCTGCCGCCGGCGCGGTTCGGGGATTCGAGCAAGGTCCGTGTCGGCGACCTGGTGCTGGCGGTCGGCAACCCGTTCGGGCTCGACTACTCGGTGACGATGGGCATCATCAGCGCCATGGGACGCAGCGGCCTGCAACTGGGGAGCATCTACTACCAGGACTTCCTGCAGACCGATGCGGCGATCAACCCGGGCAATTCCGGCGGGCCGCTGGTCAACATGGAGGGCGAGGTGATCGGGCTGAACACCGCAATCGCCACCCAGACCGGCCAGTACGCCGGCGTGGGCTTTGCGATCCCGTCGGACCTGGCCACGCGGATCGCCCGGGTCCTGATCGAAAAGGGCGAGGTGACCCGCGGCTGGCTGGGCGTTTCCATCGAGGAGCTCACGCCGGGGCTGGCGCAATCCTTCGATTTCCCGGCCGAGCGGACGGGCGTGCTCGTCCAGGACGTCGTGCCCAATTCGCCTGCGGCCAAGGCAGGCTTTAAGAGCGGCGACATCATAATGGCCGTCGACGGCAGCGAAGTTCGCACCCCCTCGCAGCTGCAGACCATCGTCACGCTCACCCCGCCGGGGCAGGAGGTGACCTTCAGCGTCTGGCGGGACGGCGAAGAGATGGAACTGACGGCCACGCTCGAACAGCTCAAGAGGGAATACCTTCGTGGCATGGGCGAGAACGGTGCGCCCGGCGAGCCCGGCACGCCTTCGGAGTACCAGTCCGAGGAACTCGGCATGACGGCCGTCACGCCGACCGCGGCTGTTGCCGAGAAGTTCGGGTGGACCGAAACGCCCAAGGGTGCCCTGGTGACCGAAGTCGAAGGGGCAGGCGAAGCGGCGAGCCTGGGCATCCGGCCGGGCGACGTGATCGTGCGGGTGCAGAACCAGCCGATCGAGTCGGCCCGTGACTTGCGGCAGGCGATGGGGGAGGTCTCGCTCGCCGACGGCTTCCGGATGTACATCCGCAACCCGCGGGCGGGTGGCCGGTACGTCTACGTGCAGCGGGGCTGATCCGGCGGTCGCCCTCCAAGGCAGGCGCAAGAGAAAAGCGGGCCGGCATCCCTCGCGGTTGCCGGCCCGCCTTGTTTGTAAAGGTTGTCCGTTGCGGTGCGATTCTAAAGGCACTTTGGTGTGTCCGTACCCTTAGCCGGTTTCGAAGCCATTCCGTCAACGGACACTACATTTGTAGCCGCCCGACGCGAAAATGCAAGCCTTTCGGTGACTTAGGTCATCCGGGCTCGCAGCGCCGCCGGGGGCTGTCATTGTGAGCCCAGCGCCCCGCTCAGGATGACGGCCGCGTGCCCCTGTTGGCTGGACGGCGGCCGGCTGATATACTCACCCCTGACGGTGCCCGGTTCATCGGATGTTTCGGGCCGGCCCGGCGTGTGCCGCAGCCTGCGGTCGCGGGCTCGCATCGCATTTCGAGACGGGCCTTAAGAATGTCCGGGCACAGGAGAAGACCATGCTGCTGTACGCCGTACGATTCCTGTTTACGGTGCTGGTCCTGGCGCTGACCTGGACCTACATCATCGAAGCCGGCATCACCGAGGGCATCGTGCCGCTGTGGCTGGTCAGCGGCAGCATCAGCCTGTCAGTCATCATCATCCTGATCGAGTGGCTCTTGCCCCGCAAGAGCCTGCGCGTGCTTGGGGGGCTGTTCTTCGGCCTGCTGATGGGCATGGTGATCGGCTATGCGCTCAGCCTGGTGGTCGACCTGATCGACGAGACGATGGTCCCGCAGGAGTGGCGGCTGGGCCGGCCATCGGCCCTGTTCCTGACGATCAAGATGCTCCTGGGCCTGATCAGCGTCTACTTCTGCATCAGCTTCGTCCTGCAGACCAAGGACGATATCCGGTTCATCATCCCCTACGTCGAGTTCAGCCGGCAGACCAAGGGCACCCGCCCGGTCCTGCTGGATACCTCGACGATCATCGACGGCCGGATCGCCGACGTGTGCGGCACGGGGGTGCTGGATGCCCCGCTGATCGTGCCGCGGTTCGTGCTGCACGAGTTGCAGGCCGTCGCCGACAGCGGGGATCGCCTGAAGCGCAATCGCGGCCGCCGCGGCCTGGACATCCTCAACCAGATGCAGCGCGACAGCAAAATCGACATCGACATCATGGAGCCCCGCTGGCGAAGCGGTCAGCAGAACGAGGACGTCGACCAGAAGCTGATCTCGATGGCCCTGGAGCTCGAGGGGCGGATCATGACCAGCGACTTCAATCTGGCCAAGGTCGCGCAGCTGCGCGGCGTGCAGGTCATCAACCTCAACGACGTCGGCAACGCCCTGCGCCCGGTGGTCCTGCCCGGCGAGACCCTCGCCGTCAGGGTCATCCGCCACGGAGAGGAGCCGACCCAGGGCGTGGGCTACCTCGACGACGGCACGATGGTTGTAATCGAGGGCGGGCGCGACAAGATCGGCCAGGAAGTCAACATCGTCATCACCAGCGGACTGCAGACCTCGGCCGGCCGAATGCTCTTCGGGCGGGTCGGCGGGCCGCAGCCGGCGCGGGGGCAGCGGAACCGGGGGCCGACGCCGGCCGCGGCCGTGCAGACCCTGGACGGCACCGACGAGTCGAGCGAAGGCTCGTCGGCTCGGGGATGATCTGCGTGGTCAATTCGAGCAGAGGCTGCCTGTCCACGTGGGCGTTTGCCGCGTGCCGACCCGCGCGTTGCCCGCCCGGCTCGTGCTCCAGAAGCTCTCGACATCATCGGCGGTCTGCCTGGCTGGCCTGCTCCAGTAAAAAGGCCGGTCATCAGACCGGCCTTTTTACTCGGGGCGACTGGATTCGAACCAGCGACCTCTTGACCCCCAGTCAAGCGCGCTAACCAGGCTGCGCCACGCCCCGGAACTTCCCGTCAGTCTACGGCCTTGTGCCGCTCGATGTCAACTCTGTCGGATGAATCGACCGCCGTTCCATCGCCGTCACCCTCGGCCCCGATACCACCTGCATCTCGGCTCCCGACGAGACCTGCCGGCGACGCACACCCCGCGCGGTCGTCAGATCCGGCCGCAGGCATCTCATCCACGACTGTCTGAGCTGCAAGCAGATCGATCCGCTTGCCCTGTCCAGGTCATCGTCCTGCCGGTCGCGGCAGCCGGCCCTGCCGCCATCGGCCAGACCGCAGTATCAGTCCGCCCGAACTCCGCAAAGGATTGGCGTCTGGCCGCAGCGGCCAAACGGGCGTCCCGGAGCATCCCACTGCAGACAGATGGGCCGGGTTTGGGCTCGACCGTCGAAGCTGTCCGACCGATGGTTCTTCCGACCGAAAATTGGTACGATACACTATCTGAAGCGGTCCGGGCCGGTTGCGATGCCGCTGCCGGCAGGATCGGACAACAGGAATCGGCCGGCTGCCAAAGCATGAAGCGCGATAAACCTGCCGTACAATCCGCCCGCCAGCCCCCCGGCAGGCTCTACCTGCCGGTCAAGCGGACCCTCGACCTGCTCGTGTCGCTGGTCCTGATGGTCCTGCTCGCGCCCCTGATGGTCCTGCTCGCCGTCGCCATCCGCCTCGAATCGTGCGGACCGGCGATCTTTCGCCAGGAGCGGGCCGGCCAGGGTCTTCAGCCGTTCATCTGCTATAAGTTCCGGACGATGCGCGTCGACGTCGACCCCTACGGCGCCAGCCCCCACAGCCGCAGCGACCCCCGCATCACCCGCGTCGGCCGGCTGCTCCGCGAGACCAGCCTCGACGAACTGCCCCAGCTGCTTAACGTGCTAAGGGGCGAGATGAGCCTCGTCGGCCCCCGGCCCCTCTACGTCCGCCAGGCCGCCGAGTGGACCCCCCGCCAGCGCCGCCGCCTCGAGGTCAAACCCGGCCTGACCGGCATGGCCCAGGTCGCCGGCCGCGGGGCCCTGACCATCGAAGACAAACTCGAACTCGACGTGCGCTACGTCGAGCAGGCATCGCTGTGGACCGATTGCCGGTTGATCTGGGCAACCGCGCGCTCCCTGCTCAGTTCCCGGGACATCTACGAAAAACAGTATTCGCGCCAGGCCGACGTCGAGCCTGACGCCGTCCTCCGACAACAGGAGCAGCACAGGCAGTGAAGCCGGACAGACTTGTCATCGCCTTTACATGCACCGGCCGGCGCGTTCAACTCGTCCGGCATTTCCGGCGGGCCTGCGCCCGGCTCGGCGTCGAGCCCTTCCTGCTCGGCCTGGACTCCCAGCCGGCCCTCGCCCCGGCCACCTACTACTGCGACCAGAGCCTGACCGTCCCAGCCGGCGGCGAAAAAGGCTTCAGCGAGGCCGTACTCGATATCGTCCAGCAGCGCCGCGTCGACCTGCTCGTCCCCCTGGCCGACCCCGACCTGGTCCCGCTGGCGGCGATCCGACCCCAGCTTGTGCAGGCCGGCTGTTTGCCCGCCTTCGGCACGATGCGAACCACCGACATCTCCCGCGACAAGCTGCGGACCTGCCGCTTCTTCAGCGAGATCGGCCTGGCGACGCCCCGCACCTGCCTGCTGCCGGAGGCCATGGCCGACAGTCGCCAGCCCCTGCCTGCCTTCGTCAAGCCCCGCGGCGGCTCGGCCGGCAAGCACGCCTTCGCCGTCGAGGCGTGGGACATGCTGCCCGGCTGGATTACCGCCCGCGGCGACGATTTCGTCGTCCAGGAGCTGCTGGACGGCCAGGAGGTCACGGTCGACGTCTTCATCGCCCCCGACGGGCGGCCCCGCTGTGCCGTGCCCCGCCTGCGCATTGAGGTTCGCGGCGGCGAGGTCACCAAGTCGCAGGTCCGCCTGGACCCCGAGGTCATGCGGCAGGCCGAGCAGATCGCCGCGGCCCTGCCGGACGCCTTCGGCGTGATCAACATCCAGGGCTTCATCCGCTCCGACGGCACCATCGGCTGGACCGAGATCAACCCCCGCTTCGGCGGCGGCAGTCCCCTGTCGATCGAGGCCGGCGCCGACCTGCCCGCCTGGCTGGTCAGCCTTGCCCTGGGTCGCCAGCCGGATTACGACGTGCCGATCCGCGACGGCATGACCATGCTGCGCTTCGACGACGCCGTCTACCTCAACGGCCACGGCACCATCGACTACGGCACCGACGCGGCCACCGCCGGCAGCCTTCGCCAGCCGACCGCCGCCGACAACGCGTCGATCCAGACCGCCGCCGACGAGCCTTCCGCTGCCGTCTGCTCGCCTGCCAGTCAGCCGCCCGAGGCGAAGTCATGACCGGCGCCGCACCCGGAGACATCCCCGTCCTGGCTGCCAGCGGCTCCCTCGTCGCCTTCGACATGGACGACACGCTCTACGGCGAGATCGACTACGTCCGCTCCGGCTTTGCCGCCGTCGCCAGCTATTTGGCTGATCGTCTTGCCGGCCCGTCCGCCGACTCGATTCGCCAGCGGATGTGGCATCACTTTCACCATGGCGACCGCCGCAAGGTCTTCAATACCGTGTTGGCCGAACTCAGCGCCCCGGCTGGCGTGACGGTCGAATCGCTGGTCGAGTGCTACCGCCTCCACACCCCGGCGATCCGGCTGCGACCGGAGGCCGAGTCGGTCCTGAACTCGCTGCGAGTCGCCGGCGCCCGGCTGGCGGTCGTGACCGACGGCCCACTCTGCCAGCAGCAGCCAAAGGCCAACGCCCTCGACTTGGCCCGACACGTCGACGAGATCGTTTTCACCGACGCCCTGGGTCTCGGCTGCAGCAAACCCTCGCCAGCCGCTTTCGAACACCTGATGCAGCGCTTCGCTCTGTCCGGCGGCCGCTGCGCGTACGTGGCCGACAACCCCCGCAAGGATTTCGTCGCCCCGCGCCGCCTCGGCTGGCTCGCCCTGCAGTACCTGCCCGACGAGGGCATCTACTGCCGCGAGCAGCCCCCGCCCGGCGGCCAGCCCCACGCCATCATCCACGACCTGCGCGACGTCCTGCAGTACATCCGCCTGGCGTGACACGCAACCACCTCACCCCCGCCTCAACTGCCCCAGCGCAATCCCCTGCTCCCCCGCCACCGAGTACAGCAACCACGCATCATCCCCCTCCACGAACACGGAAGGGTCCCGCAGCTGACAAACCGCCCCCGAAACCGCCCCCGCCCGCGACGCCTCCACCGGCAGCAGGCCCCCTTCGTACTCCGCCTCCGGCGCCAGCACCAGCGACTCAACCCCTGGCTGCCACTGGCGCCAGTCCCCCGTCATCGCCATCCGCGCAACAAGCACGCTCTCGGGCGCATCCCCGATCCGCGTAAAGAATACCCACAGATCATCCCCCTCCACCAGCACTGCCGCATGACGCATCCGCGGGATGATCGCCGGCCCCCGCTCAAAGGGCGTAAACCCGTCCCGGCTGCGCAGCATCACGCCGCTTTCGTTGAGGTCCTTGGCGATCGCGTAGTGCCACCCGTTGTGTTGCCATACACGAAAGTAGAACGGCCCCAGCACCGCCGGCGAGGCGACGAAACGCAGCCCGTCCGCCGATGTCGCCACGTAACTCACCTGCGGCGGCTGGCCGTCCTGCTTGCCGTGGAAGTACATCCGGATCTGCCGGCGGTCCTCATCAATGTGCACGTCCGGCGAGGCGATGTGCCCGAGCGCCGCCGTCTGCTCCAGCCGCAGCGCGCCGGGGGCGTGGATCGTCCACGGTCCCTCGACCGCGTCGGCGTATGCCAGCCGGATATACTTGCCGCCGTGATGCGCAAAGTACAGGTAGTACCGCCCCAGCGGCTCGGCGATCCACGCCGGCACCCGGATCAGCGACGGCCCGTTGATGTTGGCCGCCTCCTCGCCCGAAAGCCCCGGCATGTCTGGCCGGATGATCGGGTTGGCGGGGTGACGACTGACCTGCCAGACAGTGTCCATGCACTCACCGTTATCGCATCGCCGGCTGCGGACTGAGCACCTTGACCGTCGTCCAGGCCCGGTACTCGCGGCGGTCCTTCGTCTGCAGGATCACCCCGATCAGGTGGTCGCCCGGCGTGGTGATGATCCGCTGTCCCGTCGGGCCATTGTAGATCGGCTCGTCATTGTCGGTCCACAAGCAACTGGCGCCCTGCAGGATTTCCCGCGGGGCCTCCACGTCGAATGAGATGTACAGCGGGGCCAGGCCGATCCGCGGGTTGACCACCACCCGCACCGTGCCCGGTGCCTCGGGCGCTGCCGCCGTCGGTGTCGCTTGTGCCGCGCGCGGCGGTGTCTGGGCCCGCGCCTGCGTCGCGTCCCGGCTGGGCGGGTTGTTCGGGCTGACCACGCCCTGACGCGGCTGATTGCCAGCCAGCAGCCGACCCGGGCGGGCGGAAGCGCCGCTGTCGGGGGCGGCACGACCCGCGTCGGCGACGGTCTGGCTGCCGGTTCCGGTCGGCACGGAACGGCCCGAGGTCATCCGCAGCAGCTCGTCAGCCGGGCTCCGCTGGGTGATAACCGGCTCGGTCGCGGGCAGGTCCTGGATGCCGGCGAACTCGGCCGGCACCAGGCGGAGCTTCGCCAGGGTCTCTTGCGCCTTGGCCGGCCGGACCGGCAGGATCGGCGGCTTGCTGACCCGCGCGAAGAACGCCGCGGCCGTCTGCGGCGTCCGCTCGTGCCCCAGGCCGATCACGACCCGCCCGTCGACGAACCTGAAGCCCTGTTTCTTGTACCAGTTGATTGCTTCGGTCGATTCCCTGCGGCAGACGGCGAAGTCGTTCTCGCCGAAGAAGACTCCAATCGGCATGTCCCGGTAGTGCGGGATGTTGGCCGCATCCATGATCGGCGCCGAGAAGTTCGACTGCCGCGGGGCGAGGCAGGTGAACAGATGCGGATGGCGGTTGACCATGTAATGGGCCATGTACCCGCCGCTGCTCCAGCTGGTCGCCAGCACGCGGGTGCTGTCGGCCTGGGTGGTCCGGAAGACCTGCTCCATGATGTTCAGGACCGACTCTTCGTCCTTCTTGACGTAGCTGCGGACGTGCCGCAGCGGAAATTCCATGAACAGATCGGACGTGCGCAGCTCCGGCGAGATTACGATCAGGCCGTAGTTATCGGCCTCATATTGCCACTCCTTGGCCTGGGCCGGCGCCGAGTCGAACGGCTTCATGCCGTGGAAGTTGACGACCACCGGCCAGCGGCGGTTGGGGTTGGCCTTGATGCCCTGGGCGTAGTCTTCCGGCAGGTACAGGTAGTACCCACGGTTGGTCTGGGGGTCCCTCTTGTGGAAGAGCTCGCCGTTGCCCCGCGGCTGCGGGACCGCACAACCAGCCAGCAGGGCGGTCGCCATCACGATACCCAGCCGGCCCCATCCCGCTAACCGCGGTCCGCGGCGCGGGTTGCGACTCACGGCCGCATAGGCCGGGGCCACTCTGCGATCTTCTTTCATCCGATTCGTGTCTCGTTCTGTTTCGTGCATAGTGCGTCCATGGTCTGTGGTTGAATCCGGAGTCCAGCTATTGTACGGGATTCCGATAAAAAAGCAGCCGGGGCGGCGACATATTTGTTATCAGCATCCGGCGGGGCGAATCTATAGGGCCGCTAGTGCCAGGTCCGTATCGTACGACCGATCGGTGGCCACGGATCAGGCCCTCTCCGCCGAAGCGGGCGAATCCGGCGCGGTCGCGGGGCGCGAGGATGAAAATCCGGCGGGTCTTCGCAATCGCTGCAAATCCCGCCGGCGCGGCCGCCGGCGCGGCGCGGGTGGCAGCCACTCACAGGCAGCGGCCCGTCAGCCGCTTTGCCCGTTGCCGCACCGGCCGCTATCATCGCAGGGAGTTCAGAAGAGGGATTCGCGACCATGTCAAACGGATTCGTACATCTTCATAACCACAGTCATTTCAGCCTCTTGGATGGCGCCACCCGCATCGATCAGCTGGTCGGTACGGCCAGGGACATGGGCATGCCCGCCGTGGCCCTGACCGACCACGGCAACATGTTCGGCGTGATCGAGTTCTACGAGACGGCCGTCAAGGCCGGCATCAAGCCGATCCTGGGCTTCGAGGCCTATATCGCCCCGACCCACCGGACCGACCGCTCGACAAAGAGGAGTGGCGAGGCCGCATACCACATCCTGCTGCTCGCCCAGAACCTCCAGGGTTATCGGAACCTGCTGCGGCTTTCCAGCATTGCCTACCTCGAAGGCTTTTACTACAAGCCGCGTATCGATAAACAGATCCTCGCCGAGCTCAACGAGGGAATCATCTGTGCCACCGCCTGCCTGGCTGGCGAGGTGCCGCAGATGCTCCTGCAGGGTGACGAGGCCGGGGCCATGCGGGCCGTCGACGACCTGGCAAAGATTTTCGGACCCGAGCGGCTCTTTCTCGAGCTGCAGGACCATGGCCTCACCGAGCAGAAGCAGACCAACCCGATCCTGGCCGACATCGCCGCCCGCAAGGGGCTCGGCCTGATCGCGACCAACGATATCCACTATCTCCGCCACGACGACGCCGAGGCGCAGGACATCCTGCTGTGCATCTCGACCGGCAAGCAGTTCGACGATCCGCAGCGGATGCGGTTCGGCTCGGACCAGTTCTATCTGAAAACCCCGCAGGAGATGCGGGACCTGTTCGCCGAGTATCCCGAGGCGTGCGACAACACGCTGCGGGTCGCCGAGATGTGCAACTGCGAGCTGGAGTTCAAGCGCGAGACCCCCGTCTTCAAGTGCCCCGACAACAAGACCGACAAGGACTATCTTCGCGAGTTGGTCTACGACGGGGCGAAGATGCGCTACGGCGATCTCACCGATGAGATCCGCGAGCGGATCGACTACGAGCTCCAGGTCATCCAGAGCAAGGGCTTTTCCAGCTACTTCCTGATCGTCCACGACTTCATGAACTGGTGCCGCGAGCGGGACATTCCCTGCGGGGCGAGAGGCTCCGGCTGCTCGTCGGTCGTGGGCTACTGCCTGCGGATCGGCGAGGCCGACCCGCTGCGGTACGGGCTCTACTTCGAACGGTTCATGGACCCCGACCGCGACGAGATGCCCGATATCGACGTGGACATCTGCCAGGACGGCCGGCAGGCAGTGATCGACTTCGTGCGCCAGAAGTACGGCCACGTCGCCCAGATCATCACCTTCGGGACGCTCAAGGCCCGTGCCGCCATCCGCGACATCTGCCGGGTGCTCGGCGTATCGCTGCTGGATGCCGACCGGATCGCCAAGCTCGTGCCCGAAGTGCTCAAGATGACGATCGACAAGGCCCTGGCGAGCGAGCCGGACTTAAAGGCCGAGTACGATTCGAACCCGCAGGTCCGCAAGGTCCTCGACGTCGCTCGCAAGCTCGAGGGCCTGTCGCGGCACGCGTCGGTGCACGCAGCCGGTGTGGTCATCGCCGACAAGCCGCTGGACAACTTCCTGCCGCTGTACAAGGCCAGCGACAGCGACCACATCATCACGCAGCTGCAGGGTCCGGAAGTCGAGAAGATCGGCCTTTTGAAGATGGATTTTCTCGGGCTGCGGACGCTGACGGTCCTGGAGCGGGCCCGCCAGTGGGTCAAGCAGCTTCACGGGGTCGACATCGACCTGGAGGCGCTCGACCTGGACGACCAGAAGGTCTACCAGATCTTCGGCCAGGGGCTGACCAAGGGTGTGTTCCAGTTCGAGTCCGGCGGCATGAAGGACGTGCTGGCCAAGATGAAGCCCAGCCGGATCGAGGACCTGATCGCCGCCAACGCCCTCTACCGCCCGGGCCCGATGGTCAACATCGACGCCTACTGCGCCCGCAAGCACGGCGAGAAGTGGACCACCCCCCATCCGATCATGACGCAGGTGCTGGAAGAGACCTATGGCATCATGGTCTACCAGGAGCAGGTCTCGCGGCTGGTGAACCTGCTTGGCGGGGTCGAGCTCAAGCGGGCCTTCCGCCTGGCCAAGGCGATCAGCAAGAAGAAGACCGCGATGATCGAGGCCGAGAAGGAGCCCTTCGTCGCCGGCGCGATGGAGCGGGGCCTTCAGCGCAAGGTCGTCGAGGAGATCTTCGACGAGATCCTCCGCTTCGGCGGCTACGCCTTCAACAAGAGCCACTCGGCCCGCTATGCGGTGGTCGCCTTCCAGACGGCCTACATGAAGGCCTACTACCCGACGGAGTTCATGGCGGCCCTGCTGACCTATGAGAGCGGGCAGCTCGCCAAGGTCGGCGAGTACGTCGAGGAGTGCCGGCGGATGGGCATCGCCGTCAATCCCCCGGACGTCAACAAGTCGGCCATCGACTTTACGCCCGTGCCCGCCAAGAAGGGGCCCGGGCAGATCCTCTTCGGCCTGTCGGCGATCAAGGGTGTCGGCGAAAAGGCCGTGCTCGACATCCTGCGGGCGCGCAACGAGGGCGGGCCGTTCACCAGCATTTTTGATTTCTGCGAACGGGTCGATTTCAGCCAGGTCAACCGCGGTGTGATCGAGGCCCTGATCAAGGCCGGCGCCTTTGACGACACCGGCGCGATGCGCCGCGCCCTGTGCGAGGTGCTCGACAAGGCGATCGAGATCGGCCAGGGCGCCCAGCGCGACCGCAGCTCCGGCCAGCTCTCGCTGCTGGACGGGTTCGACTCGGGCGAGCCGGAAAAGCGGGTCGAGCCGGCGATCCCGGCCAGCGAGTGGTCCGAGTCCGAGATGCTCAAGCACGAGAAGGACGTGCTGGGCATCTACGTGACCAAGCATCCGCTCGCCCAGTGCAACGACGAGATGGAGCGCTACAGCACCGCCTTCACCACCGATCTTATAAATTATCAGGACGGGGCGGAGGTCGTCCTCGGCGTGATCATCACCGGCATGCGGACCGTGATCACCAAGCAGGGGCGCAACGCCGGCAGCAAGATGGGCATCCTCAAGATCGAGGACCTCGAAGGGCAGATCGAGGCGATCGTCTTTCCCGACCAGCTCCGCGAGCACGCCACCGACCTGGCGCAGGACAGCATCGTCTTTTTGAAAGGCAAGGTCGACCGCAAGCGCGAAGAGCCCAGCCTGCGGGTGCACGAGGTGATCCCCTTCAAGGACCGCTTCAGCCAGCTGGCGCCCGACGTGCGGATCCGCGTCAACTGCGTCGCCCTGGGCGACGGGATCATGGACGAGCTGCAGAAGATGCTCGCCAACAGCTATGGCGACAAGCCGCTGCTGATGGACATCGTCACCTCCGACGGGCTGGTCGCCACGGTTCGCTCGGGCAACCGCTGCGGCATCTCGCCGACCGACGAGCTGATGAGCCGCCTCAAGACCCTCTTCGGCGACGAGGCGGTCACGACCTCGCCCTTGCGCCGCAACCGCCGCCGGGGCGGCAACGGCTACGCCAACGGCACCAACGGTTACGCCGCCTCCGACGACGGCGGTGTCGCGGTCCTGGATGACGACGAGGACTAACAGAAGTCTGCCATGTCATCGCCGTGTAGGGCGGGCTGCGCCCGCCAGCCAATGCCGTTGGCAACAAGGCCCTGCAAGGGCCGGATAAGTAAGCCCAGGGGCAAGGCGGCGAAGCCGCCGCGAACCTGGGTGAGCGAGCCGAGTCTTTGGGAGCCCTGTAAGGGCGACATAACCGCGGGGCCACGTGTGAGATCGTATCGGCCGTGGTCGCGGCGGGGCCGGCTGCCCCCGGATCGATTATCGGGTCCCTTACAGGTCCCCGGAAAGACAAAGAGGATGGGTGATCGTGCCGCCCGCCGACCCAGGTTCGCGGCCAGTCCCGGCCGCGGGCCGGGACTGGCCTTGCCCCTGGGCTTACGTGTTTTGGCCCTTGCAGGGCCGGGGATGGCGACGACGGGATCGTCGGCAGCGACCTCGGGTGTGCGATCTGGGCTATTGCCGTAGGCATTGTCGTTGTCGTTGTCACAGACCCTGCAGGGCCGAGGAGCCGGTTGACATCGATCGGTCGCTCCGGAAGATGGCGGACAGTCCTGTTCCGGACAGGGAGAGCGGCCGTTGCCTTTCGACGGTTGCTTTCGTTGGCCCTGCAAGGGCCGGATAGGTAAGCGCAGCCGCCGCGAACCCGGGTCAAAAGGTCTTTTGCCGCGCCGGCCCTGAAGGGGCCGCAGAACCGCGAAAGCCGGCGAGAGCATGTCACCGGGTACGGATCTCACGTGGACCCTGCATGATTTCATGCAGGGCGATCCCCACGGCCACCCCGAGGTTGAGCGAATCCACGCTCTGCCGATGCCGAATGCTTACGGTCGAGCACCCGCCATCCGCGCGGATCACCCGTGGCGGACAGTTGGATCCACCGGGCCATGCCCCAATCGTGGTGAAGAGTTACATCATCATGTCGGCAAAGCCTCCTCGAACGAGGCGGCAAAGGTCAGTACATCCCTGTGTAACACGCATGATAGATGTTGCCTGGGTGTCGTGTCAATGGGACGGGGGTGAAAGCCTTTGGATCGTGGCGCCGAACACACCGCTTTCAATCAAGCTGCCATCGGTGTCCCGCTCACGAATCGATAGGGATCGCTGGTGGCGACTATGGAGTGCGGCGCCGAAGACGCCGCTTTGCCTTCCGCACGGGCTCCAAAGGCGCGCAATGTCAACAAGCGGCGTGCGGCACCGAACACACCGCTTTGAATCACGCGTGACGCAGGAGCGAGGTTCAGGAAGCCGGCGCCATGCTCAGCCGAGGGACTACCGCGACCTCGCGGTCGCGGCTCTTTCCCTTGCTTACGCCCTGTCCGCAGGATGTGGACATCTCTCGCATCCGGACGACTCCCTCGCTTACGCTTCGGGCTCCTTCCCGCTCGTCTGTGGGTGCGCTGCTCATGGTGTGGATTCCGTGGCCGCCGGCGCGGCCCGCCCTGCATGGTGGCGTCTGCACCGGCACGCCGCTACTTCGGTCGCGTCGCCTGCTCCATGTCCAGCCCGGTGTTGTAGTCGAGCTGCCGCGGCTCGTACTCCTCGTTCTCACGCTGGCGGGTCATGCCGGTGTAGTCCCAGGTCGCCGGCCGCGCGTCGCGCCGCCAGGGGCGCCGCTCCCAGTAGTAGCCGCGGAACGGGTCACGCGTCCGGTTCATCCACTCCAGTATTTTGTCATGCAGGCCGTCGCGTACCGACCGGCACTCGGGGGCGTCGATCCGGTTGGTCATCTCGGCCGGGTCGCTCGCCAGGTCGTACAGCTCGTCGCCGGCCAGCAGGTTGATCGAGAGCTTGTACCGCCCGTCCATCGCGCAGCGCAGCGGCTGGAAACCCCCGAACCCGTCGTGGTCGATCTCGTAGCGGTTGAATTCCATGAAAATGGTATCGTTCACCCTGGCGTCCGGGTCGGCGAAGGCGGGCAGCATGCTCCGCCCCTCGAGGATCTTCGGGATTGCCAGCCCGAACGACTCCAGGATCGACGGCACCACGTCGATGTGCGAGGCGACATGCGGGTTAACCGTCCCGGCCGGCGTGCGCCCGGGCCAGCGGACGATCAGCGGGATCCGCGCGATCTCGTCGAAGACCGCCGGCCCCTTGCCCCCGATCCGGTGCGAGCCCAGGGCATCGCCGTGGTCGGAGGTGTACAGCACCATCGCATCGGGGCAGTGCTTGTCGATCGCGTCGAGCACCCGGCCGATCTGGTGGTCGACGAAGGTGTTGCAGCCGAAGAATTCCGGCCGGCGGATCCGCGTGCCCTGCGTGTCCCTCTGCAGGTTGCCGCCCGCCCAGGCCCGCAGGTGTTCGGGCTTGTCCTCCAGCGAGTCGTGCACGTTCGGCGAGACGGGGAACTCGTAGTCGGCGTACATGTCGTAGTACTGCTTCGGGCACAAAAACGGCCCGTGCGGCTCGTCGTAGGAGAGCACCAGCAGGAAGTCTTCGTGCCGGTAACGGTTCAAAAAGTCGATCGCCCGGTCGCTGCAGCGATGCCCGTATGTGAACGCCTCGGGCACGTCCTCCTGAATCGTCGAAACCTTGCGGCTGCGGACCCGCTCGGCCGGCGAGAGCTCCTCGAGGTAGCGCCGCATGTCGTACCAGTACGCGTCGTCCCAGCCGTCGGGGCACCGCCCCAGCCCGAAGTAGTCCCCGCCGTCGAGGTGCCACTTGCCGATGTATCCAGTCCGCACGCCGCTGTCGCGCAGCCGCTGCCCGACCGTCTTGACGTTCTCGCCCAGGGGCATGCTGTTGCCCCACGAACCGTTGGAATGCGGCCACGTCCCTGTAAACAGCGCCGCCCGCGCCGGCCCGCACACCGGCTGGCATGTGTAGGCCCGCTCGAACCGCATCCCCTCGCCCGCCAGGCGGTCGAGGTTCGGCGTTTGCAGCCCCGTCCGGCGATAGCAGTTGATCATGTCCCAGCGCTGCGTATCCGTCATGACCAATACGACTTGCCTGCGGTCCGGCACGGTAATGCTCCTGTCGGTTGCACGCTGACGCGCTTGCGGTCCCTGATGTACGTGTCAGGCTTGCGGCGGCGCGACATCCTCTGACAGGCTGGATTCTACCACATTCCGCGCGCGGGGCACCACCGGCCGGCGCGACGGGTGGACGGGTCGCGCAGCTGACGGCAACATCAGGTTTGTACGATGGTTACGGGAGAGAGGGCGGCTCGGCCGAGGGCGTGCAGGAATGCAGAACGGGTGGAAAAGAACGACTGATGACTGATGAAGATCTGACCCCCCGTCTTTGCGGTGACTCCCCATCTTTTTTTTGGATTTCATATCCTTTTTGCGCTTGTACCCCCCCCCCCCCCCACTTGGTATAATTACCGTGTCTCATCGCGATCTTGTCGTATACCGCCTCATATTTGCGCGGCCGCTCCGCCGGTGAGCGGTCGCTTGTGCGCGTGATCCAGGGTTCGGGCTCTGCGCGGGTTGGCCGACGCGAACCCGGACCA
The DNA here is from genome assembly GCA_041687575.1 of Phycisphaerae bacterium. Lineage (GTDB taxonomy): Bacteria > Planctomycetota > Phycisphaerae > UBA1845 > JANYLN01 > JANYLN01. The sequence continues at coordinate 36,680 of JAWLBS010000001.1, forward strand.
GCAGTTCTTCGGCAATGGCACGGGGATCCCTCCCCGGGCCGCAAGGAGGTGCATCATGAGATGGAGCAGGACACGGGCAGTCAGATGGATGGCAGCGGTGCTGGGGATCTGGCTGGCGACCCCGGCTGTGGCGGTAACGCAGTACACGTACGTGGAATTGCCCTCTCTGGGCGGGGGCAGCCGCGGGCTGGGCCTCAACGATGCCGGCCAGGTTGTGGGGGAGTCGTGGGCACAGGGGCAGAGCGATTCGCCGGTGCCGGTGATCTGGGACGGCGGGGTGCTCGCCGCGCTGCCGACGGGCAGCCATGCCGGCGGATCAGCCACCGCGATCAACGGCAACGGGACGATTGCCGGCTACCTGCGGACGGGGGACCAGGCCCCGGTGCCGGTCGTCTGGCGCAACGGGCAGATCGATACGTATCTCGGTGCGGTCGGGGGTGTCGACACGGTGCCTGAAGCGATCAACGATAGCGGAGTGGTCGTGGGCACTGCGCAATCGAGCGATCCATACGGGCCCTCAAATGCCCTGCGCTGGTCGCAAGGGGTGGCCCAAGATCTGGGGAACCTCGACTGGCCTTGGAGCGAGGCTCACGACGTCAACAGCGCCGGACAGATTGTCGGCTGGGCCAGATACTGGCCCTGGAATCCGGATGCGATGTATCTGCCGTGCCTGTGGGAGAACGGGACGATCCGGCAGCTCGATGTAAGTCCAGCTGTAGATGGGTATGGTGGTGGGCAGGCCTGGGCAATCAACGAAGCAGGCCAGATCGTGGGCACCCTCAATGGCGCTGCGGTCTTTTGGGAGAACGGGCAGGCAACGCTCTTGACGGAGACAGGATTTGGGGCGGTCGCGCGGGACATCAATGACCTGGGGCAGATCGTGGGGGGGATTGGTTCAACAGCCGTCCTTTGGGAAGACGGCCAGGCCTACGATCTCCACGACCTTCTGGACCCCGCTCAGCCGCTTGCCAGGCAATTCATTGGCGCTATCGCTGTCAATAATGCCGGACAGATCCTCGTAAATGGCGTCAGTCGCAGCTACCTGCTGACTCCCGTCCCTGAGCCGGGCAGCCTAGCCTTGCTGGGCGCAGCCTGCGTTCTGTGGCGGCGCCGGCAGTGATAGACACGCCCGTCGTGCGCAATCCGCGAGGATATAGTCTGCTTTGTGTGATGGTTATGGGCGAGAGGGCGGCTCCGCCGAGGGTGTGCAGGGATGCAGAACGGGTGGGAAAGAACGACTGATGACTGATGAAGATCTGACCCCCGTCTTTGCCGAACATCCTGAGTATGCGTTCTGAGGCACAGGCTCTGGCGGACCTGAGGGATCCGTGTGCCCTTCCCTCGGTCTGCATCCGAGATTGGACAGGCCCGCGGCAGGCATGACGCCCTGCCGCGGGCCTGCCACCTTCAGAGTCCCAAACGGGGCCGCCGGTATGATGCAGGAGGCGGGGCGTGTACTCGTCCGAAGATCTGGTGCGACCTCACGGTCGCGGCTCCTTCCCACAGGATGTGGACGCCATACACCCTCAAAACGACAACGGCACCCTCGCTCACGCTTCGGGCTCCTTCCCGCTTGTCTTTGATCGCAACGCTTATCCGAGGGATTCCATGGTCACAAACAGCGTGACCATGGTACCCGGCACCCGCCCACTGACCCCTGACCCCTGCCGTTACGACACCCGACACCCGAAACCCGACACCCGGAAACAGTTGCACACAACCTCTGTTATCTGGTACTGTTAAGGCAATCGAAGGACCGAATCAGTGACGGGGCCGTCGCACGTCCGGGATGTTCACCTTACGCGGCCCCGGGTTTGGCGAGGCCCTTGCCATGGAACATGTCTGGACGGCACGCTGGATACAGGACCCGCGCTTCAGCGGGCTGGCGCCGCGGGACCTGCTGCACCCCGAGCACCAGCCGCGCGACCTGCCCGCCCACGAGCCCGGCCTGCGGAACGTGCACATGCTCGTCCGCAAGGAGTTCGACCTGCCCGAGCCGCCGGGACGGGCCGAACTGCTGATTACGGCCGATGACTACTATTTGCTCTACATCAACGGCGAATTCGTCGGCCAGGGGCCGGCGCCCGCGTACCACTTCCGGTACAACGTCAACGCCTGGGACGTTTCGGATCGGCTGACGGCCGGGCGCAACGTCATCGCGGTGCACGTGTACTACCAGGGCCTGCGCAACCGGGTGTGGAACAGCGCGGACTATCGGCAGGGAATGCTGGCGGAGCTGGTCGTCCGCACCGCCGCCGGCGGGCACGTGCTGGTCGCCTCGGACGCGACCTGGCGGATGCGGATCAGCGAGGCGTACCGGGCCGGGCCGATCATCGCTTACGACACGCAGTTCGCGGAGGACATCGACGGCCGGCTGCTGGAGCGCGGCTGGCAGCAGGCGGGGTTCGACGACGCGGCCTGGACCGCCCCGGCTGAGCGGGCGGTCGAGCAGACGGATTACACATTCGTGATGCAATCGACGCCGCCGCCAGCCGTGTACGACGTCGAGCCGGTGGAGGTCCGCCGCCTGGGGCAGGGGCGCTACCGGCTGGACTTCGGGCGGGAGATCACCGGGCGGCTGAAGGTGCGGGTGGCCGGGCCGGCGGGGCACCGCATCGAGGTGCGGTGCGGGGAGGAGCTCGAGCCGGACGGGTCGGTGCGGTACCGGATGCGGTGCAACTGCGATTACCAGGATTTCTACACCCTGGCGGGGGTGGACGGCGAGCAGGTCGAGTTCTTCGACTACAAGGCGTTTCGCTACGCCGAGGTGCTGGGCGCAGCCGGCGAGGTGGGGGCGGGCGATGTGCGGGCGATCGTGCGTCACTACCCGTGGCCGGACAGTGCCGCGACGCTGCGGACGAGCAACCCGGTGCTGGATGAGATCTGGGCGATCTGCGCCAATGGCGTGCGGTGCTGCTGCCAGGAGACGATCGTCGACTGCCCCAGCCGGGAAAAGGGGCAATACCTCAACGATGCGGCCGTCAGCGCGCACGCGCACATGCTGCTGACGGGCGACACCCGGCTGACGCGCAAGGCCCTGGCCGACGCCGCCGCCAGCGGGCGGTTCTGTCCGGGGCTGGCGGCGGTCGCGCCGGGCAGTTTCATGCAGGAGATCGCCGAGGCGAGCCTGCTGTGGCCGGTGCTGTTGCGGGAGTATTACCTGCACAGCGGGGACGAGGCGTTTCTGCGGGAGATGCTGCCGGTGCTGGACGGGCTGGTGCACTACTTCCAGCGGCATGAGAACGAGGGGGGGCTGCTGGCGGACCTGCAGGAAAAGTGGAACCTTGTGGACTGGCCCGCCAATGCCCGGGACGGCTACGACTTCGACCTGAGCCCGCGGACCGGCGGGCAGGGGTGCCAGTGCGTGCTCAACGGGCACTATTACAGGTTCCTGGAGGCGGTGGCGGACTGCCGGCTGGCGGCGGGGCTGGACGTGGCCCGCGCGTGGCAGCGCCGCCGGGCGGCGTTCACCGAGGCGTTCACGCGGACGTTTCAGGACTCCCGGACGGGCCTGTTCGTCGATGCGGTCGGCAGCAACCACTCGTCGCTGCACGCCAATGCGATGGCGCTGTGCGCGGGGCTGGTCTCGCCGGCGGCGCTGCCGGCCGTATTGTCACTGCTGCAGGCGAAGGGGATGGCGTGCGGCGTGTGGTTTGCGAGCTTCCTGCTGCAGGGGCTGATCCAGGCGGGTCAGTCGGAGCTGGCGATCTACCTGATGACGCGGGACGACCCGCGGTCGTGGCAGAACATGCTCGGCGAGGACGCGACGGCGTGTTTCGAGGCGTGGGGCGTCGATCAGAAGTGGAACACGAGCCTGTGCCACGCGTGGGCGGCTGGTCCGGTGGCGCTGCTGGTGGAGGGGATGCTGGGGGTGCAGCATGTGGAGGCGGGCTGGCGGGCGGTGCGGATCGAGCCGCGGATGCCGCGGATGTTGCAGTCGGTGGCGCTGCAGTTGCCGCTGCCAGCCGGGACGCTGAACGTATCGTATTCGCGATCCGGGCGGCTGGAGATCTGCTCGGTGCACCTGCCGCGCGAGGTGCGGCTGGTCGAGCCGTCGCGGGGTCCGGGCTGCTGGCAGGTCCGCACGGCCGACGCGGCGCGGGGGGCCTGGCTGTTGGAGCGGACGCGGGTGCGGTGAAGGGGCGGGCGGCAATAGCGTGCATCCGCAGTCGCCCATGAACCTTCCGCTCGCCCGAAGGCATGAAGAGCAGGGACTCTTCGGAGCAGAAAGCAAGGGTGTCTGCTGACCAATGGTGTGAAACTGGGCGATACTGGACTCGAACCAGTGACCTCACGGGTGTGATCCGTGCGCTCTAACCAACTGAGCTAATCGCCCTTCGTTCGGGCAGCTACTATAAGCGCACCCGGCACGCTTTTCAACCTCCCTTGCGGCGCGACGTTGAATCCTTCAGCGCCACCGGCTACAACGGGTCGCCGGACCGAGCGACGGGGCGGGCCGCTGGCGGTGATGGTCGGGCGGCAACCCGGTTCGGCAGGCAAGGCCGCCATCCGGCGGGAAGGTCACAATGCTCCAGTCCTGGATCCAGACATTTCGACGCAGCCGGCGGATCGCCGTGCCGGTCCACGTGCCGGCCCGCAAGTCCGGCATCGTCTCTCGGACGATCGAGCTCCTGCCGGCCACGCTCGACCACGTGACTGAACTGCTTGTACCCCTGAGCATTGGGCCTGATCTGCCGGTTGAGGTGCTCGTTCGGGTCGGTGATCGGGTGGAGGCGGCCGCGGTCATCGGCCGGGCGGGCGCGAGTGCAGCGGCGGACTCCGATGGATCGGGGCGAGACGTTTCGCCCGATGGAACTGGTGCCGAGCGGGATTTCGAGGTCGGCCAGATAGCCGGTCAGCCCCCCGGGGATCGGGTCGGGATCCCCGTTTTCAGCCCTGCGGCGGGGGTTGTGGTGGGGACCGCTCTTGTCGATTCGGAATTCGGCTGCGACATCCCGGCCGTGCGGTTGCGGGTGGAGGGGGCCGGCCTGCTGGTGGTCCCCTCGGCGGTGCCAGGCCAGAAGGGGGCGGCGGTCGAATCCGGCGGCGCAGCCGAGGATACGCCCGGTGGTCCGCCCGGCGATCCGGCGGGTGGGTCGAAGGCTGCCCCGGGCGGCAACGGGACGCAAGGCGAGTTATCGGACGACGGGCCAGGCCTGCGCGATGTTCTGGCCGAGATGGCCCGGCTGGAGGACCTGCCGGCTGCGCTGGACGAGCTGGGGGTGATCGCGGCGATCGGGGGGCGGTACGAGCCGCTGGGGCAGGTGCTGCGGCGGGTGGCGGGGCGGGTGAACCTCCTGCTGATCAACGCCTTGCAGAGCGAGCCGCGGCTGGGGTCCCACTCGCGGCTGACGATGGAGGCGACCGGGGCGATTGCCGCGGGGGCGCGGGCGATCCTGGCGTACCTGGGGCTGGCCAGGGCCACGCTGCTGGTCAGCGGCCCCCACGTGCAGGAGGACCTGCTGCGGCGCCGGCTGCGGCGGTCGCGGCTGCGGGTCGTGCCGGTGCGGACGACCTGGCCGGGCGGCGAGGACGCACTGGTCCTGCGGCGGCTGTACGGGCGGGGCTCGGGCGACGGGTCGCACGAGTGCGGGCATGGCGGATGCCTGGTCCTGCCGGCTGACGCGGTGTGGCGGGCGGGCCTGTCGCTGGTGCACCGCCGGCCGGTGACCTGCCAGGCGATCACCCTCGCCGGCGACTGTATGAAGCCCGGCAGCCAGCGGGTCTACATGGCGCCGGTAGGGCTGACGATCCGGGACCTGGTCGGTTGCCTGCAGCGTAGCGGCATGCTGCGGCGCGAGCCGCGGGTGATCCTGCTGGGCGGGCCGATGACCGGCACGAGCGTCGTCGACGCCAGCCGGGCCGTGGTCACCCGCGCGACGCAGGCGGTGCTGCTGATGGATCACAAGCCGCAGCGCCGCACGACGGGGTGTGTGCGGTGCGGCTGGTGCATCTCCGGCTGCCCCGTGGGGATCGATCCGGTGGCGATCCTGGATGCGATCGAGGCCGGCCAGCGTGCGGCGGGGCGACTGGCGGCCCGCCGTTGCATCGAGTGCGGGGTGTGCAGCTACGTATGCCCGTCGCATCTGCCACTGGCGCAGGCGGCGCGGACGGCGCGGCGGCTCGGGGCGGGAAGATAGTTGCCAGTGGATCCTTCGCGTTGCTCAGGATGACAGCAGAGGATCGCTCCAAGAGGCAGAGATCCTTCACTGCGTTCAGGATGACAGCGTGTGGCGGGCGCCGTTCGACTCGCTTGGCTCGCTCACGGCCGGCAGCCCGCCCTACACGGTGGCATCGTCGCCAGCGGCATGGATTTGGTGGGCAGATAGCCCACCCTACAGCCCTGCCTCCTGCCGTTGTTGTCGTTCATCCGCGTTCAATCCGCGTTCATCCGTGGCTGAAATCGTCGTTGCTGTTGCCGTGGTTGTTGTCCCTGATCCCGCCCCCCCCCCAACCCGCTCATCCATCCACGGCCGATGCCGCCGTTTCATGTTGTCATGTTGTCACGGTGTCATATCCTCATCCACCTGCGGCACCCCGGTTCGCCTTGTCCAAATACTTCGCCAGCCAGTAGTGGGCCTTCATGAACGGCACGGCGGCCCCGCCGGCCTCGGCGCGGCGGATCGGCACGGCCAGGATGTACTCCAGTTCCAGCTCCGCGCGGTTCTCGTAGTCGATCAGCATGCTGGTCTTGTACGGCTTCATCCGCCGCGTGTTGGCCAGCATGCGTTCGGGGAAGTCCGGCGGCAGAGTGGCGCCGTCGGCGGCGGCGCCAGCCATCACCTCGTCCATCAGCTGCCGGGCTGTTAGCAGCAGGTCGGGGTCCTGCATGATGATGTCGGTGGTCACGCCGCCGGCGGTGATGCTCAGCGTGTTGTAGGGGATGTTCCAGCAGAGCTTCTGCCAGCGGGCCTGCTTGAGCGAGTCGGCGGTGGTCGTCTCGATGCCGCCGTCGCGGAGCACCTCGGCGACCTCGCCGGCGGCCGCCACGTCTCCCTGCATGTGGCAGACGAGCACGTGGCCGTAGTCCAGGTGGTGGATGTGCCCCGGCGCGACGCGGTTGATGCAGGTGAAGGCCAAACCGCCGAAGATGCGGTCGGGGTCGAACCACTCGGCGAGTTTCTCTTCGACCCCCAGCCCGTTCATCAGGGCGAGGATCCGTGTGGCCGGCCCGACGACCGGCGCCAGCAGCGGCTGGGCCTGGTCCAGCACCGTGGTCTTCAGGGCGCAGATGACCAGGTCGACCGGCCCGATCTCCTCAGCTCGGTTGTAGACCTCGGCCTGCAGGTGAAAGTCGCCCCAGATGCTGCGAACGGTCAACCCCTCGCGCCGAACGGTCTCGTAGTCGCTGCGCATCAGGAAGCTTACGCGATGGCCGGCGCGGGCGAGGCGGGCCCCGTAGAAGCACCCGACGGCCCCGGCCCCGATGACGGCGATGGTCTTCACGGATCTCGCCTCCATGCCATGGGCGGCTAGAGGGTCTTGATGTGGAACCCGCCGTCGACGTTGATGACCTCGCCGGTGCTGAAGGGCAGGTCGCCCCGGGCGATGGCGGCGACGGCCTTGCCGACGTCCTCGGGCTGGCCCCAGCGGCGGATCGGCGTGAGGCCGCCGGCGATCAGCTTGTCGTACTTGTCCTTGACGGCGCTGGTCATGTCGGTCTGGATGATGCCCGGGCGGATCTCGTAGACGTTGATATTCTGCTCGGCCAGCCGGGCGGCGTACAGCTGCGTCATCATGCCGATACCGGCCTTGCTGATGCAGTATTCGGCGCGGTTGACGCTGGCGGCGTAGGCGCTGATGCTCGAGACGTTGACGATCGCGCCCCGCTCGATGGTGCGGCTGCCGATCAGGGTGAGCATGACGTTGGCCACGCGCTGGGTCAGGAAGAACGGCCCTTTCAGGTTGACCTGGATGAGATCGTCGAAGGATTTTTCGGTGGTCTCGAGGATGTCGGCGCGGACTTTCGGGGCGATCCCGGCGTTGTTGACCAGCACGTCGATCCGGCCGTATGTGTCCAGCACGAATGAGACGATCAGTTCCCGGTGGGCGGCCTCGCCGATGTTGCCCTGGACGATATCGGCCTGGCCACCGCCGGCTTCGATCAGTTCCTTGGTCTGCTGGGCGGCGTCGAGGTTGCTCTGGTAGTTGATCACGACGAAGTACCCGCTACGGGCGAGCTCGAGGCAGATGCCCCGTCCGATGCCCCGGCTGCCGCCGGTGACCAGCGCCACGGGTGTCTTGATCGCCATATCCGAATTCTCTCCTCGTTCGACTGCACGTGGACTTGCGGTAAGCTCAGGGCCGAAGTGCCCGGCCGCGCAAACAAGCAGTGCCGGAGGGCACCCCTGCGGTGCCCTCCGGCCAATAGCGGTGCCCGGTCGTTTGGTAGCCGCCCGGCCCGGGCTGTTACGGAAGGCCCGTCCAGTCCGTTGGCAAGGCGTTGGCTGGCCGACCGACTCTAGTAGCGACTGCCGCCGCCGCCGTATCCGCCCCGGCTGCCGCCGCGGTCTTCCCGGGGCCGCGCTTCGTTGACGGTGAGGCTCCGGCCTTCGTGTTGCTGGCCGTTCAGGGCGTTGATGGCAGCCTGTGCCTCTTGATCGGAACCCATCTCGACAAAGCCGAAGCCTTTGCTCTGGCCACTGAACTTGTCGGAAATAACCTGGGCGCTCTGGATGGTGCCGTACGCGGCGAAGAGGTTTTGCAGATCTTCGCTGGTGACATCGTAACTCAGATTCCCTACATACAACTTCGTACCCATCTTTCGATTCCTCATCTAGCAGGTTTGCGACCCGATCATCTTGCTTTCCGGGTCCGGGAAAGGGGCCCCTACGTGCGGCCCGTCTGGCGGGAGCGTCGACAGACACGATTCGGTGCGGACTTGAAATCTCGCTAACCCGGACATGCTCTTGTTTTCGCAGCCAGCCGTCTGAAGTATATCCGCCCATCGTTGGCGACACAATGGGTGTTGGCGACAAAGGAAGTCGGCGTGGCGGGCGAGAGCGAAGGGGGCTGGGAAGGGGGGCAGGTGAATAGCGTTGTCCGACACGTATGTTCGCGGGAGGCGGTGCGCAATGAAAAGGGCCGCGACCCGTAGTCCGGATCGCGGCCCTGTTTCTTTACATCCTTTGCGGCCAAGGCCTTTGGAATGTCAGGCCATGACCACGTCCGGTCTTACTTGCGGCGACGGATGATCGCCAGACCGCCCAGCGCCAGCAGCGCCATCGTGGCCGGCTCGGGAACCACGTTGATCGTGGCGCCAGTGACCGTGCCCAGACCGCCGTAGCTGCTGTCCAGCGGCATCCAGCCGGCGAACGAGCCTTCGACGAAGCTCAGCCCAACCACGCCCTCAGCAAGCCCCGCGACGGTGTACGTGGCGAACGGCTTCCACTGCAGGTCGGCCCAGTTGTCGGCATTCGTCACGCCCGTGCGGACCGAACCGAAACCAGCGACGCCACCGTTGGCGGCGCTGCCGATCGCATACGGGAAGCTGCTCGAGGCCAGGTAGGCCCCGTCGAACGCCAGAGTGCCGACGTTGCCGAGCACGCCGGCCTGACTCGGGACCACGCTGCCGGCCAGGGCGTACACGCCCACGCCCGCTGTGCCCGTGGTCACTTCGACCGTCACAACCGTCTCCTGGCCGATAAGAATCTCCGTGTCAGTCGGCACGATCCGGACATTGACCACACCCAGACTCGGGGCCGCCAGAAGACCAACCACCACCAATGCCATCACAAAGTTCCGCATGCTCCATCCTCCTTAAGGATTCGTTGCAGATTTTTCTGCTGTGCGTGGACCCACGTCCACGCACTCTCGAACACAATACATCGAACATTACTGCGCCGGGATCGTCTTGAGCCAGTCGCTCGCCAAGGCCAGCAGATCCAGCACGTTGATCATGCCGTCCTGCTTGAGGTCCGCGTCCGGGTCCCAGTTCGGCGAGTTCGTGTTCGACAGCCACGCGTTGGCAAGCCGCAGCAGGTCGAGCACGTTGACGGTGCCGTCATTGTTGATGTCGCCGGCCAGCGTGGCGGTCACGGTGATGTACGGCCCGTACAGCCCGCCGCTCTGGTCGCGGGTCCAGTACGAGTTGTTCCACATCTGCTCGCCGGGGTAGATAATCGGGGCATTGGAGGCATCCAGCACCAGGCCCTTGACCTCGCCATTCGGATTACCTATGGCTTCGACGATGGCCCGGTCGACCGGCGTGCCGTACCAGCCTTCGGCGCCGGTGCCGTCGTTGCCGAAGTCACGCGGCTCCAGTTCGCCATAGGCGCCCGTGCAGTCGAACCAGTCGATCGGCTTGCTGTTGATCATCTGGCCGGTGGTGGCCGCATTCAACATGATCCAGCCGAACGCGAACCGGGTGGCCGAGGCGCTCCAGCCGCCGTAGCCATTGCCCGCATCGAAAAAGGCCTGGCCGGCATGTACTTCCTGGCCGGCGTTTTCGGCCGCGGCGTTGGACAGCTTGTAGTACTCGCCGCCCGGGCCGATGTCACCCAGCTGGGCGTAGCCCAAGGTGCCGTCGCGATCGACCGTCGGCGGCCCCACCCGCCATGCGACCGGGGCGTTCTCGCCACCTTCGAGCCGGGGCGCGGTGTAGGTGCCGCCGGCGCCGGTGAAGCCGTTGCCCAGGTCGCCGCGGTCGACGAAGTTGCCGGCGTTGCCGACGCGGAAGCCGATGATCTGGATCGGGTCATTGAGCCAATAGCCCTGGCCGGTGTGGTCGCAGGTGTTCCACGAGTTGTCGCGGAAGTATGCCGCGGCCCTGACGACCTTCTTTCCGACGAGCCAGTCGGCCAGGTACTCCCCGTCATCGCTGTCGTTGACGCCGCCTTTGTTCCGGCCGTCCGGGATGCCGTCGGGGCCGTCGCTGCGGCCATCGAAGGCCCAGTACCCGAACTGCTGTGCACCCTTGGCCAGGCGGCAGGCGCCGTCACCGCCGATGCCATAGCCTTCGGGAGAATACAGACCAGCAATCCCGTAAAAGGCAGACATCGAGCCGTCGGCCGTGGTCGGCCATATGTCGACATACAATGCCGCCTGGGAAACACCGGCAAATGCCAGACACGACAACAGCGCCAGTCCCACAATCAAACTTCTCTGCATACACCTCTCCTTTCACAGATACCTCGCCTCCCCAAGTCCGCTTGGGGCGGCATTATCCCTCCAAGAAGGGCAAATCTCGTGCCGGAGGCAGATTGCCGTCCGGCACCTATAGGCAATGATTTGTAAGCCCTTGTGCAGTAGTGTCTTACGGATGCACGTTTGGATTGATTCGTCTTGCGGGAAATGGTCGGGTTGTTCGGAATGTTTCCCGGATGCAACACATCGTGCCGAAGGTGCGAACGCGTACTGGAAGCGGGGGAAATACGCGGCGACAAAGGCAGCAAAGACGGAACAGACAAAAAACGCATAACACCGCCTGAACTCATCACTAATGCGATGTTCTGAACATGATCCAGTCGGAGAGCACCTCCAACACAAGGCATTGTACTAACCCGGTGTCTGCGTGCCAAGTCCTTATTTATCAAAAAGATATATGTGTTGGCGACTCTCGATCGCATCTATGTATCCATTCAGTGGCACACTGCCGCAAAGTCGGGACGAACGCATCATCGCGGGATCTGTTTTGAGTATTATTGAAGAATTGCGACGGGGATAATCGGGATCGGATTTGTTGCGCCCCCTGGACGGCGAGTCCAGGCCTGCCAGCCGGATTATTCTTGGTCGGTGGCGACCGTTGGATCGGGCGGAGGCGCCTGCATCCTTGCCATTTCCCGTTCCACGAGGGCCTCCTGGCTGGCCTGGCGCTTGCCCAGAGTCTCCTCCAGGTCATGCAGCCGCTGCTTGAGCATCTGCACGCGAAGCCGGTCCTGCTGCAGCCGCAGGTCCACACGCTGCCGCGCCAGCCGCCGGGCCTCATCCAGCATCGCCGGCCGATCGGCATGTTCGGATGCCTGGTACTGCTGCTGCCACTCGCGAATCGCCATTTCGTTGCGATGCAGGGCGACCATCAGGTCGGCCAGCTCCGGGCTTTGGCGGCGGGCTTCCTGGAGGCGGTGCAGCCAGGGACGCATCTGTTTCTCAAGGCGGGCGTATTTTCGCGCGTCGCGCCCTCGGAGGCTGCGAAGATGGCGAGACTGTTCCGGATAGAACCGTCTGAGGGCTTCCCACAACGGCCGATCGTCGTCGTGTGGCGTCCGGGCATCATCCTCGGCCGGCCGGGAAGCCGGGGCCTGCACCTGCGCACCGGTGGCTGGCTGGCTTGCGGTGGCCCGATCCGGCCTTCGGGCGCCCTGCTGGCCGCTGGCCACGCCTGCCATCAACATGCAGCCAAGTCCGATGGTCACTATGGTCCACAATGCCCGGTGCGTCTTGCACATGTCGTCGCCCTTGTCCTTCATTGATATCTGCATCCGTTGCTTCACCACCACGACTTCTCACCATGTCTTGCGGACCTCAGGCCAGCGCACCGTTCGGTCCGGCGGGGGCATCCTGCTGGTCCGCGGAGGGCTGCGGCAGCGCCGGTTCGCGATCCCACGACTGCGTCGCCTGCTCCAATTCCCTCAGTTCGGTGCCGATCGCGTAGATCTCTTCGTCCGCCGGTTCGGCCGGGAGCATGGCAGGCAGGGTCGCGGCGAACAGGTCGAGACTGACCGCCTCATCGGCCGTGTCGCGATCCATGGTCCGGTCCGCGATGCGCCGTGCCTGGTCCGCTGTCTGAAGCTGGATCAGGCGGCCGCGCACGAACAGGCCGGCCCCGACCGTCAGGATCACTACCGCGGCGGTTGCAGCCAGCCATCCGGCGCTGCGCCGCCAGGCAGGCATGTGCGATGGCGAGTGTAGCATTTCCTGCCGCAGCCTCGCTTTGACGCGACGCAGCGTCTCATCGGAGGGGGCGGCGGCGGCCTCGACGCGGTGGCGCAGTGCCGCCTCTGCCTGGAGGATCTGCTGTTCTATCTGCTCGTACTGCTTTTCCATATCCGTATCTGTTCGTTTCGACATCGTGCAACTCCCGTGCAATCGCTTTTCGCGCTCAATCGGGGGCGTCGCCCAACCTCTCCCGCAGGTGCTTCAGGCCCCGGTGTGCCCTGGCCAGGGCGGTGCCCAGCGGTATCTGCAGCATCTCGGCGATCTGCTTGAAGGGCAGATCGGAGAAGAACCGCAGGAGGATCACTTCCCGCTGGGTCTCGCTGAGTGTCGCGAGTGCCTGCTCCAGCGTCTGGGCCTGTTCCACCTGCAGGAGTCGGCTGTCCGGGCCGGGCCCCTCCCCCGCCAGCCGGGCGATGCAGTCCTGACCGTCCTGGCCCGTGGCGACCGGGACCGCCCGGCCGCGACGGCGGATCGCGTCGCGGGCGAGATTGGCGGCGATGCTGAACAGCCACGGCTCGAACCGGCCGTCCTCGCGGTACCGCCCGAGCCCCCGCAACATTTTGACGAAGGTCTCCTGGAGCAGGTCCTCGGCCTGTGCCGCTGAGCCCACCATTCGATACAGCAAGCCGTAAAGCCTTGGGGCGTAAGCGTCGACCAGCCGATCGACGGCGTCGGTCTGGCCTGATTTCGCCCGGCTTACCAGCTCGGTCAAGTCGGTTGTCTGTTCTATCCGTTCCAAGGTTCTACCTGTATAACGCATCGTCCGGCGGGCGATTGCATCCCGCCGAGCCTGCTGCGCAGCATCCTGTTCGGTAGCACTTGAATTCCTTCTGGCCAACGGTACAATGTTGGTTTTCGGCGCAGGAAGCTTTGATAACGGTCCCTTGGGAGTCCTGGCTATGCCTCGAGTTTGCCAATTTACCGGTAAGAAAACAATACACGGACGCAGCATCACCCGCCGCGGCAAGGCCAAGTACCTCGGCGGCGTCGGCGTCAAGACCACCGGCATCACCAACCGGAAGTTCAAGGCGAACATCCAGAAGGTCAGGGCGGTTGTCAATGGCGTGGTGGTCCGCGTCAAGGCCTCGGCCAAGGCGATGCGCCTGGGCCTGATCGAAAAGCCGGTCAAGCGGAATTACAAGCCCGAGCAGTCGTAGACGGCCCGGCTTCTTTACGAACACGGTTTCGATCGTTAGAAAACGAGGCTGTCACCGGCCTCGTTTTTTCTTGCGCGGTACGAACGAACAGGATGTGGGGTGTCCGCATGTCGGAAAGCAGGAAGGTCAGCGAGCAGCAGGTCCGCCACATCGGGCTGCTGAGCCGCCTGAACTTATCGGACGAAGAGGTGGGGCTGTTCAGCGGGCAGCTCTCCTCGATCGTCGAGTACATCGAGCAGCTGAGCGAGGTGGACACGGCTGGCGTCGAGCCGACCGCCCACGCCCTGCCGCTGCGCAACGTGACGCGGCCGGACGAGGTCGGGCTGACCACGCAGCCCTTAGGGCCCGACGGCGTGCTGGCCAATGCCCCGGACCGGGACGGGAGTTTCTTCCGCGTGCCCAAGGTGCTGGAGCAGGACAGCGCGTAGGGGACAGGGGGCAGGTGACGGGTTACAGGGGACACAGCCGATCGAAAGCCGGGGCCGGTGATGAAACTGAAGACCCGTATCCGCTTGATCCTGAAGGACCAGATGCCTCGCGCGTACCTGGTCCTGGCCGGGTTGTTCGTCGTCATCGGGCTGGTGCAGTGCGTCCGGTGGCAGGTTTCGGGCCTGACCGCGCTGTCCGTGCTGGTGAGCTTCGCTCCGGCGGCTGCATTTGCCGCGGCGTATGCCGCGACCCGCAGAAAGTGGATCTCTGCGATGCCCGGCATCGCGACGGCCTTTTGCCTGCTGGTGCTGGGGCATTGGGGGGCCGTTACCCTTGCCATCGAAGCCCTTAACTCGGCCACAGCAGAAGTGACCGATGCGGGTGAGTACGCGTCGGTGCTTGATGAGTACTGGAGCTCGAACAGTGACCTCGTCAGCCATTTCCCCCGGCCGATCCCTTCCGAGGCGCGAGATGTGCGGTTTTCGTTTCAGCCGGGATTTCTGCAGGGTGGGACCCATGTGCAGCTGCGATTCTCGGTGCCCGAGCAGGAGATTTCGGACCTGTACGAACATTTTGCCGCCATCAGGACGAAGTCGTTCCATGGTGGTGACTGGGGCGAGCACGCGAATGCGAAAGATGGCATGCCGACGACCTGGTTTCACACGGGCGACTCGCAGGACAGATCGTTTCCAGCTGATTATGAGGTCATGATCCTGGACCCTCTCCTGACCGAACAGGAGCGGGCGACGGGAAGCTGGAACCACGGCCGGAGTCATGGCGTGGCTATCAGCCGGGAGCGGGGCGAGATCGTTTACTGGGCGGAGGACTGGTGACCGCCCGCCTACGGTCGAGCAGGCCCTTGTCTCGTGCTGTACAATGGCCGGACATTTGAACAAGAGGAAACGCCGAGATGCAGACTGCGTATCAGATAAGTCAGGCAATCCGAAGTGGCAAGTTGACCGCTGAGCAGGCCGTGACGGCTTCGCTCGAGGCGATCGGCAAGCTCGACCCGCAGGTCCGGTCGTTTCTGTGGGTCAACCAGCAGGGGGCACTCGAGGCCGCGCGGCAGATCGACAGGCGAATCGCCGCGGGCGAGGCGGTCGGGCCGCTGGCGGGGGTGCCGGTGGCGGTCAAGGACAACATCTGCACCATGGTCGGCCGGACGACCTGCGCGTCAAAGATCCTGGAAAACTTCCAGAGCCCCTATAACGCCCACGTGATCGACCTGCTGGAAAAGGCCGGGGCGGTCGTCGTCGGCAAGACCAATCTCGACGAGTTCGCCATGGGCTCATCGACGGAGAATTCCGCCCTGGCGGCCACCCGCAACCCGTGGGACATGGAGAAGGTCCCCGGCGGCTCGTCGGGCGGTTCGGCGGCGGCGGTGGCCGGTCGGATGGTGCCGGTGGCGCTGGGGTCGGACACGGGCGGGTCGATCCGCCAGCCGGCCAGCTTCTGCGGCGTGACGGGTCTCAAGCCGACGTACGGGCGGGTCAGCCGGTTCGGGCTGGTCGCCTTCGGCAGCAGTCTCGACCAGATCGGGCCGTTTGCCACCGACGCCCGCGATGCGGCGCTGCTGCTGCAGGCGGTGGCCGGCCACGACCTGCGGGATTCGACCTCGGCTGACGAGCTAGTGCCGGACTATCTGCAGCAGATCGAGTCGCTGGAGCTGCCGCTGAAGGTGGGGATCGCCGCGGAATACTTCGGCGAGGGGCTCGACCCGCAGGTGAGGGTCGCGGTCGAGGCGGCGATCGAGCTGCTCAAGGGCAAAGGGGCCCAGATCGTCGAGGTGCACCTGCCGCATCTGAAGTACGCGGTGGCGACCTACTACATCGTCGCGACGGCCGAGGCATCCAGCAACCTCGCCCGCTACGACGGCGTGCACTACGGCCACCGCACCGCCCAGCCGCGGGATTACATTGATATGTACTGCACCAGCCGGGCCGAGGGTTTCGGCCAGGAGGTCAAGCGGCGGATCATGCTGGGGACGTTCACGCTGTCCAGCGGCTACTACGACGCGTACTACAACAAGGCGTTGAAGGTCCGCACGCTGATCAAGCGGGACTTCGAGCGTGCGTTCGAGCAGTGCGACGTGATCGTCTCGCCGACGGCCCCCGCGCCGGCCTGGACGCTCGGGCAGATGGCGGACGACCCGCTGGCGATGTACCTGGCGGACATCTACACGATCTCGGCGAACCTGGCGGGCATCCCGGGCATCAGCGTGCCGTGCGGGCTGAGCAATGCCGGCCTGCCGATCGGGATGCAGCTGATGGGCAGGCACTTCGCCGAAGGGCGGCTGCTGCAGGCGGCGTGGGCGTATCAGCAGGAGACCGACTGGCACAAGAAGCAGCCGGAGCTGGCGGTGGGCAGTTAGCTATGGCAACAAGCGACGCAAGCATCTCTTCGTGCCACTGGGAAACGCACCAAGGTGGCGATTGGAATCGGGCATGAGTTGGCTACTGTTTCTTGACGAAAGCGGACATGACCATCTGAACGCACCGTATGAGGTTCACGGTGGCATTGCGATTCATGCATCGAAGCTTTGGGCCTTCATCCAGGCCGTGAAGACGCTGGAACAGTCGGTCTTCGGTGCGGATCTGCGTGAATACGATGTCGAAATCAAAGGAGCGAAGCTGCTTCGCCGTCGGTGTTTCGATTGGCAGGGCCAAGGCGTTGTACTCGACAACGCCGCACGGAGGAAGCATGCGCTCAACTTCCTTAATTGTGGCAAGCAGGATCGACGGCCTCGGCGGGAAGAATTCACTGCTTACGGACAGGCATGCATCGCCATGGCAGAGGGAGTGATCCAGCTCCTCAAGAGTCATGATGCAATGCTTTTCGCGGCTGTGGTTCCTCGTCATGTGAGGCCGTCAGCGACACCGACAGACTACCTGCGCAAGGATCTGGTCTTCCTGCTGGAACGTTACTTCTACTTCCTCGAGCTCCGGCAGGAAAACGGGTTGCTTGTCATGGACGGGTCCGACAAGGCCGCGGATAGGCATGTCGTTCGCTGTATGGAGCGATACTTCACGCTAACGCAGGTTGGACGTCAGCGAACACAGTGGATCGTGCCGGTTCCACTGTTTGTGGAATCTGATATGGCTTACGGCGTCCAAGCGGCCGATCTGTGCATCTACTGCCTTAACTGGGGTTGGCGTTCGCGCGAGATGACAGAGGCAACCCGGGCGGAGATAGAGCCGTTCGTGTGGTTGCTTGGGAAATTCATGTGGCACGGGGATGGCGAACGAGGAGGCAAAGTGTTCAAGACGCACGGCGTGTTCTATCTGCCGAACCTGTACGAGGTGGGGCAGGCGCAAGAAAAAAGCAGGTAATGCCCTCGGAGCCACCGTAGCAGCTCCTCGGCCGAACCTGCACTATAAGTATCGACGCGATGCGCACCTTTGTCAAGAAGGAACAGTGCGAGGAGCTCCGGGCCCGGGAAACTCTCGTAAGGGAAGCCCTTGAAGGATAAGAAGATATGACCACAACAACCGACCTCAAGACCCGGCCGATCATCGGCCTGGAAATCCACGTGCAGCTGGCGACGAAGACCAAGATGTTCTGCTCGTGCCCGATCGAGTTCGCCGGCGAGCCGAACAGCCGGGTCTGCCCCGTCTGCATGGGCATGCCCGGCGTGCTGCCGGTGATCAACAGGCAGGCCGTCGAATACTCGATCCGGCTGGGCATGGCGGTGGACTGCCAGATCTCGGAGTTCACCAAGTGGGACCGCAAGAGCTACTACTACCCGGACCTGCCCAAGAACTACCAGATCAGCCAGTACGACCTGCCGCTGTGCCATGATGGCCACTTCGACATCCGGACCGACGCCGGCACCAAGCGGATCCGCATCCGCCGGGCCCACCTCGAGGAGGACGCCGGCAAGAACCTGCACGAGGGGCTCGACCACACGCGGGTGGATCTGAACCGCGCGGGCACGGCCCTGCTGGAGATCGTTACCGAGCCGGACATCGCCAACGCCGACGAGGCGTACACCTTCTGCACCGAGCTGCAGCGGCTGGTCCGCTGGCTGGGCATCAGCGAGGCCGACATGCAGAAGGGGCACATGCGGTTCGAGCCGAACGTCAACGTCGCGATCACCGTTCCGGACGGCAGGGAATACCGCACGCCGATCATCGAGATCAAGAACCTCAACAGCTTCCGCTCCGTCCGCAACGCGATCGCCTACGAGATCCAGCGGCAGGTCGGCGAGTGGGAGGCCGACCACGATTACACGATCGAGAAATTCGGCAAGGAGAACCGCGGCTGGGACGACGACCGCGGCGTCAGCGAGTTCCAGCGGGGCAAGGAAGAGGCCCACGACTATCGCTACTTCCCCGACCCGGACCTGGTGCCGATCGTCCCCGAGCAGGCCTGGCTCGATGAGATCCGCAGCCAGATGCCCGAGCTGCCGATCGCCCGCCAGCGCCGGCTGATCGACACGCACGGGTTGACCGAGGCCGAGGCGGTGCAGATCGTCACCGACCGGGCGACCGCCGACCTGTACGAGGCCGCCATCGCGGCTGGCGGGGACGCCAACGTGCTGGCGCGGGAATTCGTCTCGTTCTGGGCGATGCACGCCAACGCCCGCCAGTGCACGATCGCCGAGCTCGGCATCGACGCGGCGCGGATCGGCCAGCTCTCGCGGCTGGTGGCCGACAGCACGATCAACGCCACCGCGGCTGCGACGATCGCCGAAAAGATGCTCACCAGCCCCGACGGACCCGAGCAGATCGCCAAAGCGGAAAACCTCATCCAGACCTCCGACGCCGGCGCCCTGGAGACGCTGGTGGACGAGGCGTTGGCCGCCAACCCCAAGGCGGTCGAATCGGCTGCGCCGGGCCACAAGAAGCAGAAGGCCTCGTTCGGCTTCTTGACTGGCCAGGTGATGAAGGCCTCCGGCGGCCAGGCGAACCCGAAGGTGGTGCAGGAGATTTTGACGAGGAAGCTGGCGGAGATTTATCCGGAGTAGTAGGGCGGGTTGTGCCCGCCAAAGTTGCCAGTTGCCAGTGAACGGCAGGGATCAGGGGTCAGGGGGCAGGGGATCGGGTGGCAAAGGTCAGTGGATCGGGTGCCGCGGTCCTGCACAAACGAGCCGCGACCGTGAGGGAGCGGTAGATCACGTAGGGCGGGTTGCCTGCGGTGAGCGAGCACAGCGAGTCGAACCGTGTCCGCCAAGTTCGGAGTCCCGGCTTCAGCCGGCGCTTGGAGTACCTGCTTCAGCAGGCGTTCGGAGTACCGCCTTCAGGCGGTCCGCCCGAGCAAGCGCAGCGACGCGAGTGGCCGAGCTGCGTAGTTCGGGGTGCCGAACGCCAAGCAGGGCCTTGCGTCGTGGCGGATTGCAGCATCGCGTGGCATCGTGGCATCCGGCAGCTTCAGGCGGACCTTGAATCAGGCCCCTGATGCCAGAGGCAGGTAGTCGCCGTACGGCTGTATCGGACGTCCACTGACAGCGCAGCATCCTGGGGAAGACTATGAGCGAGTCGTTGACGGATGGGTCGACTGAGGTGCAGGCGCGGCCGCGCAAGCGCCGCTGGCGGCGGAAAATTCTCCTGACGCTCGGGCTGCTGAAGGTTTTCGTCGTTCTCTGGATCTTCTGGCCGCTGTCATGGCCTGCCCTGAGGATCTCCCCGCAGACGACGGTAGTGACGGGACCGCTGAATCCCGACGGTACGGTCAACTACGTGGCAGCGCTCAATGCCGGACATTCCGCCGGTGTCACGGCTGGCAACAACGCGGCCACCCCCCTCTTGCGTGCATTGGGCCCTGAGGCGCTGCCGGAGGAGGTTCGCCGGACGACCCTTCAGATGCTCGGCATTGACGAATTGTCCGGGGAGGGGCAGTATTTCGTTTCTCTGGATGCGTTTCTGGCGGGCCAGGACCTGCATATGCTGCAGACTGAGGCCGAGGAGCAGGGGTGGGCATCGACCGCCATATACGCGTCTGATCGAATATTCACCGAAGCGAAAACCGGATACAGTCCGGAGATCCGTGTGCTGATCAGCCGCTGGTTGGAGGGCAATTCCACCTCACTGGAACAGGTGTCCCACGCGACCCGGCGGCCCCGTTTTTACCTGCCGTTGGTCAGTACATCAAGCCCTCCCCGTGTCATCGATGTCCTGGTTACCGGTCTTCCCGCCTTGAGAGATGTCTCCAAAGCAGTGTTTCTCCGCGGAGTCCTGCGGGTGGAGGAGGGGCAACTGGAAGAGGCTTGGGTCGATGCTGTAACGTTACATCGACTTGCTGCCCTCCCCGCACAGCAGGACATGCTCGTTGCGCGCTTGGTCGGCATTGCAATCGATAGACTGGGCAGCGAACTGGGGCGGCGCATCGCAAACAGTCCCCGTATGTCGGCCCCTCAGGCCCGACGCATCCTGGCGCAACTTCAAGTCACTCCTGAACCTCCGATCTTTCGTGATGCGGTTGACCGGGGAGAGCGGTATATGGCGTTGGATACAGTCATGACGTCAATGCGAACAGGCCCTGCGGGTCCGGGAGGCCCTCCGCTGCTTCTTCGGATTCCCGGGCTCGCATTGGATGTCAACGGGGTGCTGCGACGCGTCAATCTGTGGTACGACCGCAATGCCAAGGCGTTTGAAGCCAGTAACCACATGGAGAGACAGCGATTGCTGGAGGATTCAGAGGCCGAACTGGACAAGTCTTCCAGCGATGGGTATTCCCGCATCGAATCGGTCCGCGGGTGGGCAGGGATCTTTGCAACACCGCCGTGGGCGCGCCGGCAGGAGCTGAGTACCCTTGGTGCTGATCTTGTCCTTTCCTTGGTAGCTCCCCGGCTCGCGAAAGGGGAAGACCTGTGGACGCAGGCGGTGATGGAGCGCCGTCTGGCGGTCCTCGCCTTGGCCCTGGCGGCATATCACTGCGAAAAGGGCGCCTATCCGCAATCCCTCGACGCCCTCGCACCGGACTACCTCGACGACGTGCCGCTCGACGAATTCACCGGCCAGCCTCTTCGCTACGTCTCGAACGAGCATGGCTATCTCCTCTACAGCCTCGGCCCGAACGGCAAGGACGACGGCGGCACGCCGGATGGCGACGAAATCCGCGGTGACGCAGACGACATCGTCGTCCGCGCCGGGACCGCACCCGGCTGCTCGCCCGCCGAGCCCGCCCCGAAATCGCCGGCCGGGCCCTGAAACATTCCACGAGGAAACACGACTGCATCCCTGCAACAATATGATGAAGACTTACTTTGTCAGGAGGTGCTTGCGATGTCGGATATACCGCCGCCGGATCGGGACGCGCGGACGTGGGCGACCCTTGCCCACCTTGGAGGGTTCGGGTTTGTCGCCTTCGGGCTTGGCCAGATCATCATTCCGCTGATCATCTGGTTGCTGAAGCGAGACGACCACCCGTTCGTCGACGACCAGGCAAGCGAGGCGCTGAACTTCCAGCTGTCGATCACGCTGTACATGGTGATCGCCGGTGCGTTTTTCTGCCTGGGACTCGGCCCTGTCGTCTGGATCATCCTGGGCGTGATCGACGTGGTCCTGATCATCGTCGCCGCCACACAGGCCAATGCCGGCCGGCGGTATCGGTATCCGATGACGTTGCGGTTCATATAGGCGCTGGGTTCTGGGGGAGCCTCAACCTGCGGTTGGAGCCAGCGCAGGGCGTTCATCAGGGGTCTGACCCCGAGTCGCACGTTTCCCAGCGGAATCAACGCCTGGATTTCGGGGCGGCCTGGACGGGGGTGCATGTCACCGGGGTCTGACCCCGTGGGCCTCGATGATACGGCCCTGACACAGGACTGTGGCACTCGTCGGGGTTCACCGCTCCCTCACGGTCGCGGCTCGTTGGTACAGGACCGAGGCACCCCTTGCAGCGTCTTCCCAAGGGGGGCAGACCCGGGTGAGTCCTTCAGGTGTCGGTGCCGCCAAGGGAATTGGGACCGTGGACTCGAATGTGGGCGTGTTGCCAGAGGTCAGACCCCCGGCAGGCGCCTTGCTCTGCTGTTGATCCCGGAATGCCTCCGGCGACTCGCATACGGCGTTTCCCATGTCGCAACGGGCGGCGAGGGGGGATACAATTCTGATGTCGGAGTTCTCCGTTTCGCCGTGCGAAACCACAGGTACCGCGGGCGCGCGCCTGCCCGCGGTTTCAGCCGGCTTGTCAGCCGGGAGGACGACATGGAAACGACTTATTTCACCGAAACGGCGGAAGAAAAGTACGAGGTCGCAGTGGTCGAGGAACCTTACGTCGCCAAACCCGTTGCCAACTACCACTGCCGCACCGGGGAAAACCCCCTCTGGGACGAGGTCCGCCACGCGGTCCTCTGGACGGACATACCAGCCGGGCGGATCTTCGAATATGACGTCCTCACCGGCCAGCACCGCCAGATCTACAGCGGCGAGCCCGTCGGCGGGTTTACCCTGCAGGACGACGACTCGCTGCTGCTGCTGCAGAGCAACCGGATCAGCTGCATGCTGCCCAACGGGATGGTCCGGCCGGTCATCGAAGGCATCGACGACGACATGGTGCGGTTCAACGATGTGATCGCCGACGCCCACGGCCGGGTCTTCGCCGGGACGATCGGCCGGGACGACCAGCGCGGCGGGCTTTACCGCATCGGCGTGGAAGGCACGGTAACGCCCCTTTTCAAGGGGACCGGCTGCGCCAACGGGATGGGCTTTTCGCCGGACGGGCAGTCCTTCTACTGGACGGACTCGACGGCGGGCAAGATCTTCCGTTTCCGGTACGAGCCGACGACCGGCGAGCTGCACGATCGCGAGGTCTTCGTCGCGGTGCCGAAAAAGCAGGGCACGCCGGACGGTCTGACTGTCGACATCGAAGGCTGCGTCTGGTCCGCCCGATGGGGCGGGGCGGCGGTGTATCGTTACTCGCCGTCGGGCGAGCAGATCATGAAGATCGACCTGCCCGTCGAGAAGGTCTCGTCGGTCGCCTTCGGTGGGCCGTACCTCGATGACCTGTACGTGACCACGGCCGGCGGCCAGGACGGCGCCGACACGGCCGACGGCACGCTCTACCGCATCAAGACCAGGGTGGCGGGCCGGCTGGAATTCCGGTCTCGGATCCTGACCGAGTAGGGATCCTTCACTTCGTTCAGGATGACGGCGTGTGGCGGGCGCAGCCCGCCCTACACTTCGTTCAGGACGACACTGGGGGCTGTCTGTACACCCCCGACATTTCCGCTCGCCTGACCAATCTCATGGGGCCTATACTCATAGGGATGCTCATTCACTGAGGAGGAACCATGCGAATCGCGGTTGCGACCGAGACATGCGCCGGCGAGCGACGGGTGGCGGTCATTCCCGCGGCAGTGCCGCCCCTGATCAAAGAGGGTCTGGAGGTGCTCATCCAGGCCGGTGCGGGCCGGGAGGCCGGATTCCCGGACGCCGAATATGAGCGGCAGGGCGTCAGGCTGGTCCAGGATCGCGACGCGCTGTTCGCCGAGGCCGACGCCGTGCTGCAGGTCCGCACAGCCGGGGCCAACCCCGTTGCCGGGCAGGCCGATATCGACCGCCTCCGCCAGGGGCAGGTGGTGATTGGTATGGCCGATCCGCTGACCAGCCTCGATGCGGTCCGGCAGGTGGCCGCACGCGGCGCGACGCTCTTTGCCCTGGAACTGCTGCCGCGGATCACGCGAGCCCAGGCGATGGACGTGCTCTCGTCGATGGCGAACATCGCCGGCTACAAGGCGGTGGTGCTGGCGGCCGACACCCTTCCCAAAATGCTGCCCATGATGATGACCGCGGCCGGGACGGTCCGTCCGGCCCGCGTGCTGGTTATCGGCGCGGGGGTGGCGGGGTTGCAGGCCATCGCCACGGCGCAGCGGCTCGGGGCGGTGGTGCAGGGCTACGACATCCGCCCGGCCGTCAAGGAGCAGGTTGAGAGCCTCGGGGCCCGGTTCGTGGAACTGGCCTTGCAGACCGGCAAGGCCGAGGCGGCCGGCGGCTATGCACGGGCGATGGACGAAGAGTTCTACCGCAAACAGCGCGAACTGCTCGGGCGGGTCGTGGCCGAGAGCGACGTGGTGGTCACCACCGCGGCCGTGCCGGGGGCGCCGGCGCCGAAGCTGGTGACAGCCGAGATGGTCGAGGGCATGGCCCCCGGGTCGGTGATTGTGGACGTCGCCGCCGAGCGCGGAGGCAACTGCGAGCTGACCCAGCCGGGCGAGACGGTCGAGCGACACGGGGTGACGATCATCGGGGCATCGAACCTGCCCGCGATGGTGCCGTACCACGCCAGCCAGATGTACGCCCGCAACATCACAACATTTTTGCTGAATCTGTACAAGGACGGGCAGCTGCGGGTGGATGCGGACGACGAGATCATCCGCGAGACGCTTGTCTGCCGCGGTGGCGAGGTGGTCAACCCGCGGGTGCGCGAGCGGCTGGAGCAGCCGGCGGAGCGGACGCCGGACTCCTCGGCGTGAGGGAGGCCGCGCATCATCCGGTTGCGTGGACAGGGGGTCAGACCCCGGCGGATTGTGCAGGGCGGGGGCGGGCCTTGAGGAGTCTGGCGCCGGGTTGGCGTTGGGGCTTGGGCGTTGGGGTCAGACCCCCAGGAGGCCCGGCAGCGCCCCGTATCCGGCTTCATCAGGACATTGTTCTGAAGGTAAAGGGTCGAGCCGTGGCAAGGTGAGGATATGGAACAGCTGATTCTGCTACTTACAATCTTCGTTCTGGCGATCTTTGTGGGCTTCGAGATCATCACCAAGGTGCCCCCGACGCTGCACACGCCGCTGATGTCCGGCTCGAACGCCATCAGCGGCATCACGGTCGTCGGGGCGATTCTCTCGGCCGGCACGCAGTACAGCTGGCTGACGACGACGCTGGGCTTTATCGCGATCGTGATGGCGACGGTCAACGTCGTGGGCGGGTACATGGTGACGCACCGGATGCTGTCGATGTTCCGGGGGAGGCGCTGATGATGATGGCGACAGTCGCACCGGCGATCGAAGGGGCGGGCTGGCACCTGCCGCAGGTGCTGGTCAACCTGGCGTACCTGGTGGCGTCGGTGCTGTTCATCCTCGGCCTGAAGGGGCTGACGCACCCGCGGACGGCGATGCGAGGCAACGCGATGTCGGCGGCGGGCATGCTGCTGGCGATCGTGGTCACGCTGCTGCACTGGCAGATCGTCGGTTACACCGTCGTGGTCATCGGACTGGTGGTCGGGGCGGCGATCGGGGCGTCGCTGGCGATTTTCGCAAAGATGACAGCCATGCCGCAGATGGTGGCCCTTCTCAACGGTTTCGGGGGCGGGGCGTCAGCGGTGGTGGCGGGCGCGGCGGTGATGGAGGTGCCCGAGCCGTCGGGGCAGCTGCTGGTGGCGACGGTGATTTCGGGTCTGATCGGGGCGGTGACGTTCTGGGGCAGCCTGGTGGCATTCGGCAAGCTGCAGGATCTGCAGTTTCTGCGCAAGCCGGTGGCGTTTCCCGCCCAGCAGGCGGCTAACGCGGGGCTGTTCGTCCTGACGGTCGCGGTGGCGGCGTTGGCGGTCGGCTACGAGTCGATCCCGCTGTACTGGGTGATGCTGATCCCCGCGGCGGTCCTGGGCGTGCTGCTGGTGATCCCGATCGGCGGGGCCGACATGCCGGTGGTGGTGTCGCTGCTGAACTCATATTCGGGTCTGGCGGCGGCGGCGACCGGGTTCGTGCTCAACAACAACATGCTGATCATCGCCGGTTCGCTGGTCGGGGCGTCGGGGCTGATCCTGACGCGGATCATGTGCCGGGCGATGAACCGCTCGCTGACAAACGTCCTGTTCGGCACGCTCGGACCGACCGCCGAGACCACGCCGCAGGAAGAGGTCTACGCCGGCAAGATCAAGTCGACCTCGGCCGAGGAGGTCGCGATGCTGTTGGAGGACGCCCGGCGGGTGGTGATCGTGCCGGGCTACGGGCTGGCGGTCTCGCAGGCCCAGCACGCGGTCCGCGACCTGACAAGCCAGCTCGAGGCGATGGGCATTGACGTGGAGTTCGCGATCCACCCGGTGGCCGGCCGGATGCCGGGGCACATGAACGTACTGCTGGCCGAGGTGAACATCCCGTACGAGAAGCTGCTGGAGCTGGAGCCGGCCAACGCCCTTCTGGAGCAGACGGACGTGGCGATCGTGATCGGGGCCAATGACGTGGTCAACCCCGAGGCCCGGACCAATCCCAACAGTCCGATCGCCGGCATGCCGATCCTGAATGTAGACAAGGCCCGCACGGTGGTGGTCATCAAGCGGAGCCTGAGCCCCGGTTTTGCGGGGATCCCCAACCCCCTGTTCGCGGCGGACAACACGCTGATGTACTTTGCCGATGGCAAACAGGCCCTGCTCGGGCTGATTGGGGCGGTCAAAGAGGGCAAGGCCGGCGTCGGGTAGGCGGGACAGGCGAAAGGCGCGGGCCTGCATCCTCGCCGGGCGGCGCAGCCCGGCTTGCCCCAATAATTTGCGCCCGTGGTTCTGGCTTTGGCGCCGCCTCACGGGTAACATTCGTAGGCCATTCTCGACAACAATACAGGCTTTGGCGGCGCAAAAGGTGAAATGTAAGGAGCGGACAATGACATTCAGAGGGAAGGTTCTTGCAGTCGTTGCACTCAGCGGTCTTTTGATCGCCCCGCAGGTCGGGCTCGCACAGCCGGCCCCGCAGGCGGCGGCCCCGGCGACCAGGCCGGCATCATCGATCCTCGACGCCGCCCCGGCCGATGCCTGGGCCGTTATAGGGGCGAACGACCTCGGGAAATTGGACACCCAGGTTATGAGCCTCGGGCAGAAACTGGGCCTGCCGATCTTTTTCGCCCCGTCGGGGCTGGTCCAGATGGGCCTGGGCATCACCCAGGGTTTCGCCCCGTCCAAGGGCATTGCCGTGATCGTGCTGAACCCCACCAAGTACGCCGGCGCGGCCAACCTGGGCATGTTCGCCAATGTGCCCATGCCGGTCGTGCTGGCCCTGGGCACGAACAACGCCGAAGCCCTGGTCGAATCGCTGGGCGGCCGGCAGACCGAAACGCCGGGTGTCTGGTCGGTCATGCTCCAGCAGGAGCCGGCCTACGCCGCGCTCAAGAGCGGTTACCTTCTGCTTAGCGGCAGTACGGATATTGTGGCGGCCCTGGCCGCCTCGGGCGCCGCGGCGACCCAGCCCGTCGCCCAGGCCCTCAAGCCCGGCATGATCGATTACGTCAAGGGCTCCGACATCTTCATCTACGTCAACACAAAGGCCGCGATGGCCACCTACGGGCCCGTGCTCAAGGGCCTGCTGGCGTTCGCGGCCGCCGCCGCGCAGGGTGCCCAGGGGCAGGCCGGAACCGATACGGCCGGTCCGAACATGGCCATGGCCGGGGCGGCTTACGTCGACGTGGTCACCGAGCAGGTGGATCAGTTGCTCGTCTGGCTGGACCTCGATGCAACCGGGCTCGACCTTTCGGCCCTGGTGACCTTCCAGCCCGACACGGTCCTGCAGAAGGCGTTCGCCGCCGCCAAGCCGAGCGGCAAGCCATTGCTGGCCGCCTTGCCGGGCGGATCGTATGTCATCGTGGGCGGCCAGGAGCGGACGGGCAAGCAGTACACCCGCGAGGTGACCGACCTGTTCACCAGGCCGTACCTCCAGGCCATGAAAACCTCGGGCGAGCCCGCGATGGTCGCCGCTGCCAAACACCAGGAGAAGGTCCAGGACCTGCAGATCCAGATCAACGAGCTGCAGCAGAGCGGCCACTTCGGCCTCTACCAGCTGCCCAAGGCGGATGAGGCGGCCGTCGGCGCCGTGCTCGTCGGCCAATTCACCGACGCAGCCAAGGCCTACGACCTGATCAAGACCCTGGTCAAGTCGCAGGTCGACTTCGCCGCTGAGCAGGACCCCAAGGCCAAGGAATTCTCCGAGGCCGCGACCTACACCGAAGGGGTCGAGACGGTCGACGGCGCGAAGGTCAACACGCTGCTGGTCGACCTGTCGCAGCTGCCCAAGGTCGCCCAGATGCCCGAGCAGCAGGCCCAGCAGCTCGTCGAAGTGCTCAAGGCCCTGCTGGGCACCGAGGCCCTGAAAGCCCGCATCGTTGTTCGCGAAAAGGACATTGTCGTGACAGTCGGCGGCGGCGAGCCCTTCCTCAAGAACGCTCTTGCCGCGGCCAAGGCAACCAAGGCCCCGCTGACGACACAGCCGGCCCTGGACAAGGTCATGAGCCACCTGCCGAAAGACCGCATCGTGGCGTTCTACCTTTCGGCTGAAAACGGGCTTCAGGTCGCCGATGTGATTGCCAAGGCGATGGGCCAGCCCGGCGTGCCCGTTCAGCCCGGCCAGACCAGCGCGCCCCTTGCCGCTGCCATGGTTTACGATCCGCTGGGCATGCACGTGACTCTCTACGTGCCGATCGACCTGATGGTCAACATCAAGGGCATGGTCAACCAGGGGATGATGCAGCAGCAACAGAGTCCCCGGCCCGGCCAGCCCGGCCAGCCGGCCCCGATGCCCCAGCCGGAATTCTAGGCCGGCCAGGCAAAGCGAGGCTGCAGCCCCCAGCAGTCCTCACAGGCAGCAAAAAGAGCAACGGAGGGCGACGCATCGCGTCGCCCTCCGTTTTTTGGCTGTCTTCTCGCGGGACTTCCGTCGGGTGTCATATCTGTGTAATCTGCGAAATCCGCGGATAGCGGTTTCCGGCCGTTACAACCCCTCCATCACCGCCGCGGCAATCCGCCGGCCGATCTCGGCGTATTCGGCCGGCGTCAGGACCTTCTGCTCGATCTGGCTGTACGGGGTCTCCACGCTCATGGCGGGCAGGCCCAACGACGCCATGTGCGAGCAGAACGTCGGCGTCTCCCAGCGGGAGGCGTAGCCGGCGACCCGGCCGAAGGGATCGGCCGCATAATCGCTGCCCAGTGCCGCCGCAAGCCGGTCCCCCCATCGCCGCGATGCTTCGTGGACGCCGGTGTACGTCCCCGGCTTGGGCAGAAACGCATAGCAGCCGGTCGCCTCGTGAAGCGACGGACCGTGAAAGTCGATGCCCCCGACCGGCCGGCAGCGCCGCCGCCATCGCGTGATGTCGCGCTGAAAGATCAGCACCTCGTGGCGCATCGCGGGCACGCCCCAGGCGCGGTTCAGGTCGTAAGGGAAGTTGTCCTTGCCGTAGTCGCCCTGCTCGACGCCATCGATATTGGTCAGCGGAACCGCCCAGATCAGCGGGGCCTTTTCGCCATGCGTCGCGATTTGACGCAAAAGGCCGTCCAGCACCCACGAACCGGGCGTCTCGGCGGCGTGCTGCCGGGCGGTGAGATACAGCCCGGGGCGATCGCTGCCCTCGGCTCCTGGAGCGTTGCTGAGTCGAACCAGCGGGCGCCCCGCCTGGCTGACGCCGATCGTATCGGCCTGCCAGAATCCGCCCGTCTCGCGGACCAGGGCCTCGACCTCGCCCATGCCGTACGGATAGCATGTCGCCACATCGAGGCGGCAGGCGTGTGTGTCAATCTCCCATACCGCCCGGGTCCGTCCGTCCGGCAGGACCTCGGCCCTGCCCGCGTCCAGGCGTTGCCACGTCTCGCCGTTCGGCCGGTAGACGGGGCGGATGGTCTCGGGCTTCGGCGCGGTCAGCATGTTGTCCAGGTGTTTCAGGACGAGCCTGACCTTGCCCAGGGGGCGGTCGCGATTGTCGTGGTGACGCAGCTGGAAACAGAACCAGAGCGTCTCCGGCCCGCCGTGCGGGTCGGCCGCAAAAGTGACAGTGCAGCCGCCCGACATCTTCTCGACGCAGATATCGCAGGCGTTGCCGTGCGGCACGTTCGTATCGAGGATCACGCTCATGCTTTCGTCTCCCGGGCCGGGGCAATGATGGCGCCCGGCGGCCTCTATAGCCACGTTTCCAGAAAGTCCACGATCTCGGCCCGCATGGCCGCCGTCTCGAAATGGCCGATGTTGTACCGCCGCAGCCGCCAGGCATCCGGGACGCCCTTGGCCGCGTAGACCTCGCGCAGTTCGGCGTCGATGCGGTCCAGGCCCGACGGCGGGGTCAGCGGGTCGTGATTGCCCGCCAGGCTCAGGTGCGCCCGCGGGGCGATCAGTCCGTTGATCTGCGCCGTCGTGAAGTGCTTGAGAAGGCGGGGCACGTAGTAGTAGATCCCGTGTCCGGCCAGCCCGTTGTGCTCGATCAGGGCCTGGAAATCGGTCAGGCAGCACACGTCGACGCAGACCTTGATCCGCTCGTCGAGCGCCGCCAGCCACCAGGCCATCGTGCTGCCCATCGACAGGCCCATGGTCGCCAGACGATCGGCATCGACGTCCGTCCGGCTGACGGCGTAGTCGACCGCCCGGATCGTGTCGTAGACCATCATCCCCCACAGGACCTGCCCCTTCCAGAGCATTTCCTTGAATACGTCGTCTTCGCGCCGGCCGCGCCGCTCGCCGAAATTCCAGCAGTCGATGCACAGGGCGTTGCAGCCGCGCGCCGTCAGTTCGACGGCGGGAGTCGGGCGGTGGATCGCGGGCCGGCCCTGCAGCAGTTCGTCCTTGCCCAGGACATAGTCCCCGCCGTGGGCGTGGTTGTAGATGACCGTCGGCAGGGGGCCATCCGCACCGCTTGGCCGCACGAAATACGCTGGCACGGGCTCGATCCCATTCAGGTCGAGCATGAGCGTCTCCAGCAGGTAGCCGTCCTGCTCGCGCCGGGCGACGGTCGTCGCCCCGATCGGCCGCGACCGCTCGGGCAGGTCGCCGAGCAGGGAGTACAGTTCATGTCTGCGGGCCTGGGGGTCCATTCATATTCTCCTGTCAGAGCAGCACGACGCTGAGCCGCGTCTCGTGCGCGCCGTCGGGCCGGGTGTATTCGTAGTAGTAGTGGATCCGATCCGGCTTGTTGCCGATCGGTTCGATCACCGTGATCCCCGTCTGCGGGTCGAACAGCGGGGCCATGCCGTAGCGTTTCAGACCGGTGCTGTTGATCGTGTTCATGCCGGGTCTCCTGTGCGATTCGTGAAGATTGTACGATGTGCTTTCGGGGCGAGGCTGTCAATGGACATCCACCGCCGAGGCTGTCATTCGGATCGCAGCCAGGAATTCTACAGGGCGGGCCGCCCACGCTGTCATTCCGAGCGCAGCGAAGAATCTCTATTGGACAGTGTGTCCATGGTTTAGCACCTTGCGAGGTAGAGATCCTTCACTTCGTTCAGGATGACGGCGGGAGTGCACAAAACGCAAGCGGAGTATGGCCCGCTTGGCAGAGATCCTTCGCGTTGCTCAGGATGACGACTCTGGCGGGCGCCGCCCGCCCCTGCGGCTCGTCCAGGATGGGAGTCCACTACGACGCCGCCTGCCCCTGCGCCGACGCCGCCAGGTCCAGGCCTCGCTCGAACGCCAGGCGGTTGATCGCCACAGCCGCTTCGCCCTTGCGCTTGCTGACGTCTTCGACGGCGGCCAGCGCCTTTTCGCGCTCGACCACGCCTCTGCATCCAAGCAGCGCCCCGAGCATCACCACGTTGGCCGCCTGCACGTCGCCGCACTCCAGAGCGGTCTCCGTCGCGGGGATCAGCACGACGTTGCCGGCGTCGGCGGTGGCCATGGTGCTGTTGACGAAGGCGACCTTCTCGCTCGCCAGGCGCGGCAGGAATCGATCGACGCTGGGCTGGTTCATCAGGACCATGGCGTCGGCCGCCTCGACCTGGGGGCTGGCGATCGGCTCGTCCGACATCTTCACGTGACAGTAGGAAGTGCCGCTGCGGACCTCCGCGCCGTACGTGGGCAGGAACGTCACATAAGGGTACTCATCGACCGCCACGTGCGCCAGCAGCTTGCCGATGAACAGCAGTCCCTGTCCGCCCGAACCGCTGAACAGCATCTCCCAGTGTCTCATCATGCTACTCCGTCGGCTCCCGGAAGACCTTCACCGGGTAGTATGCGCTGAGGTTCTTCCTGACGTGCTCCATCGCCTCAGTCGGGTCCATCCGCATGTACACCGGACAGGGCGAGAGCACCTCGACCAGGCTGAAACCCCGCCCGTCCAGCTGTGCCTCGAATGCCTTTTTCAGCAGGGCCTTGGTCTTGCGGACCCCGGCCGGGCCGTCGATCATCGTCCGCGCGATCAGCGACGGCCCCTGCAGCGTGTCGAGCATCTCGCAGATGCGGATCGGGTGCCCCATCGTCGCCGGGTCGCGACCGTTGGGACACGTCGACGCCCGCTGGCCGTCCAGCGTCGTCGGCGCCATCTGCCCGCCCGTCATCGCATAGACGGTGTTGTT
Source organism: Phycisphaerae bacterium (assembly GCA_041687575.1). Lineage (GTDB taxonomy): Bacteria > Planctomycetota > Phycisphaerae > UBA1845 > JANYLN01 > JANYLN01. The sequence continues at coordinate 69,316 of JAWLBS010000001.1, forward strand.
GATGAAGATCGTGGTGTAGTTCTCGCCGCGGTTGGCAGCGTGGATGATCTCGGCCATGCCGATCGACGCCAGGTCGCCGTCGCCTTGGTACGCCAGCACGAAACAATCCGGCCGCGACCGCTTGATGCCCGTCGCCACCGCTGGTGCCCGCCCGTGGGCGGACTCGGAAAAATCGATGTCCAGGTAGTCGTATGCGGTCACCGAGCAGCCCACCGGCGCCACGCCGATCATCCGGCTGCGCAGGTCGAACTCATCGATCAGCTCGGCGATGAGCCTGTGAACGATGCCGTGCCCGCAGCCCGCGCAATAGAACATGTCCATATCGAGCAGGCTCTTGGGACGCGTATACATGGCTGTTGCCGTGGTCATGGCGAATCCTCCTGTTACAGCGCGGCCGACACCTCGCGGATCTTCTCCAGAATATCCGCAACCGTCGGCACGCCCCCTCCGACGCGGCCGAGGAAGTGCACCGGGCGGCGGCCTTCGACCGCCAGGCGCACGTCCTCGCACATCTGGCCGCTGCTGAGCTCGACGACCAGCACCGCCGCGACCTGCTCAAGCTGCGACCGGATCGCTCCCGTCGGGAACGGCCAGAGCGTCTGTGGCCGGAGCATCCCGGCGGCGACGCCCTCCTTGCGGGCCAGGCCGACCGCCCCGCCCGCGAGCCTGGCGCTGGTGCCGTAAGCGACCAGCATGATCTTCGCGCCATCCATCTCGAGAGTTTCGTGGCGGACCTCGTGCTTTTCGATCTCGGCGTACTTGGCCAGCAGGTGCTTGTTGTGCACCTCCAGCAGCCCCGCCCTGGGCAGGTACGAGCGGACGATGTTGTGCTCGCGGCCGTTGGCCCCGGTCAGCGCCCAGGGCTTTGGCGGCGGCTGCGGCGTCGTCTGCGACAAGGCCACCGGCTCCATCATCTGGCCGAGCTGCCCGTCCGCCAGGATCATCGCCGGGATGCGGTACTTGTCCGCCAGGTCGAACGCCAGACCGGGGAAATCGTGCATCTCCTGTGCATTGCAAGGCGCCAAGACGATGACTCGGTAGCCGCCGTGCCCGCCGCCGCGGGTCGCCTGCCAGTAGTCCGCCTGCGAGGGCTCGATGCTCCCCAGCCCCGGTCCCGCCCGCTGAACGTTGACGATCAGGCACGGCAGCTCCGCGCCAGCCAGGTACGAAATGCCCTCCTGCTTGAGGCTGATGCCCGGCGAGGACGACGAGGTCATCGCCCGCTTGCCGGCCGCGGCGGCGCCGTAGACCATGTTGATCGCGGCGACCTCGCTTTCGGCCTGGACGAAGACCCGCCCCAGCCGCGGCATGTTCACCGACATGTAGGTGATCAGCTCGTTCTGCGGCGTGATCGGATAGCCGAAGTAGCAATCGCAGCCGCCACGGATGGCGCCTTCAGCCAGGGCCTCGTTTCCCGCCGTCAACACTCGCTTGGGCATCGTCGGCTAGTCCTCTCGCTTGTACAGCTCGACGGCGGCATCAGGGCACATCAAAGTGCACGCCATGCAGCCGATGCATTGGTCTTCCCGAGCGACCACGGCGTAGGTCACGCCCTTGGCGTTGAGCCTGTCCGTCGTCATCTCGATCACGTCCTTGGGGCAGAAGTCCACGCACAGACGGCAACCTTTGCATCGGTTGGCGTCGATCACCACCTGGAATCTGCGTATCGCTGTTTTCGTATCCGTCATAGTTAATATCGCTGCACGTCCTGCGTCCCTGTGTACGTCTGGAATGCGGCCGTGGCAAGCGCCTCCATCTCGCTATTCTTTACGATCGCAAAGACCGGTGCGATGAACCGCACCCGGTTTTTGAGCTTGCGGACAAATAACTGTCCGCGCACGACACCCCCGGTCAGCACGATCGCGTCCACCTTGCCCGAAAGGGCCGCCGCCATCGCCCCCACGGCCTTGGCGACCTGGTATACGAAAGCATCATAAACCAGCGTGAACTTCGCGTCACCCGCGGCGACCTTCTCTTCGACCAGGCGGCAATCGTTCGTGCCCAGATGTGCCAGTAAGCCGCCGTTTCTCGTCATGAATTTCTGTACGTCCGCGACGGACATGTTCCGCTCGGTCGCGTACCGGTACAGCGGCAGGGCCGGCACCGCCCCCGTCCGCTCCGGACTGAACGGACCTTCCCCGTCCAGAGCGTTATTCACGTCGACGACGCGCCCCCGCTCGTGCGCCCCGATGGTGATACCCCCGCCCAGATGCGCGACGATCAGGTTGCACTTCTCGTAAGGCTTGCCGATCTTCGCGGCCGCCTTCCTCGCGACCGCCTTTTGACTGAGGGCGTGGAAGATGCTCCGCCGCGGCAGATCCGGATGCCCCGAAACCCGGGCGATATCCGACAGCTCGTCCACCACGACCGGGTTGGCGATGTACGCCCGCTTGCCGGCCGCCCGCGCGAACTCGTCGGCCAGGATCGCCCCGAGGTTGGAAGCGTGCTCGCCATAGCGGCAGTTGCGCAGGTCGGACAACATCGCATCGTCGACCGCATAGACCCCGCTCTGCAGCGGCCGCAGCAGCCCGCCCCGCCCGATGAACACGTCGATCTGAGTGACCGACACCTCGTGTTGCTCGAGAAACCCCATCAGGGCCTGGCGCCGCAGTCCGCACTGGGCGATGATCCCGTCGAACTGTGCCAGCGCCTCGCGCTCGTGCTGCAATTCGCTCTCGAACCGGCAGCGCGTGCCCGCGAACAGCGCGATCTTCGTGCTCGTCGAGCCGGGGTTGATCACCAGGATACTCGGCTGTAACGCCTTCATGCGCACCGCTCTTTCGCTGTCTCACCGACAAGAATGCCCAGGGCGACCGAGTTCAGTTTCGTCGGCATGCTGTCGGACCGGCTGGTGACGATCAGCGGGACCCGCGCCCCCATGACCACGCTGGCCAGCACCGGCTTGCACCACAGCAGCAGGGCCTTGTACAGCACGTTGCCCATGCCGATGTCGTGCATGACGATCACGTCGGCCCGGCCGGCGACCTCGCCCTTGACCCCCTTGATTTCGGCGGCCTCCGGCGACAGCGCCACGTCGAGCGAATACGGACCCTCGACCACGCAGTCCGGGATCTGGCCGGTGCGGTACATCTCGGCGATGTAATCGGCCTCGGCGGTCGAGCGGACGTTCGGGTCGGTCGCCTCCTCGACGAACGAAAGCATCGCCACCTTGGGCCTGGAGTTGCCCAGAATGTGAGCCAGTTCAATCGAATTCAGGAGGATGTGCATCTTCTTGTCGAGGTCGGGGTCGACGTTCACGCCGGCGTCGGTGATGATCATGATGCGGTCTTCACCAGGGATGTTGAACACCCCGACGTGGCTGAGGATGCGGTCCGTCCGCAGATTGTACCTTCGGCTGAGGACCCCCTTCAGGAAGATCCGCGTGCTGACCGACCCCTTGAACAGGAAGTCGGCCTGGCCATTGGCGACCAGTTCGCAGGACCGGTGCATTGCCTCGGAAGGATCGGCGATGTCGTGAATCTCGAATTGGCTGATGTCGACCGCGAGTTTCTGGGCGGCACAGCGGATCTTGTCCGCATCGCCGACCAGAACGCTTTCGATCAGCCCCTCTTTCAGGGCCACTCCGGCTGTTTCCAGGGCTGAGTAACTCTCGGCGCCCGCCACAACCATGCGGTATGTCTTACCGGCGCGCTTGGCAAGCGCAGGAATCTCTTCCACTCTCTTTATCATTGGGGACCTCAAAAGTTGGTTCACAACCCTGATCTTCCAGATCTGCAGTTGATCTGGCCCCAGTCATTGTGTTCTTGAATATATTAGTCCCAAGTATGGTGCATCGCAACGCGCGGCGGCAGGGCCGAGGGCGGTACGTTGCTGCCGCAGATCCGGTCGAAGGCGGGCGACAGCTGGTACAGGGCGATTGGCATGGTCTTGCAGGATCGTACCAGGAGCCTCGGCGGCCCATCTTGTTCACCGGGATTCTGTCTTGATCTTTTTTTCGGGGTCCGGGCTCTGTCGCCTGGATCGCAGCCATCCGCGGGGCACCGGGGTCAGCACGCCGCCAGGGCCTGCTGCAGGTCCTCGATCAGGTCCTGCGGGTCCTCGATGCCGACCGACAGCCGGAGGAGGCCGTCGGTGATGCCGA
>JAWLBS010000002.1:0-55737 GCA_041687575.1 Phycisphaerae bacterium
TTTGGCCTGTTACGTCTGGCCGGTTTGCCGCCGCTGGTGTCTCTGGCCGCGGGAATCCTGCTGCTGGATCTGAGTTTTTACTGGTGGCACCGGCTGAACCATGTCTGGCCGCTGTTGTGGCGGTTTCACAACGTGCATCATATCGATCCGGACCTGGATTCCACGACCGCGTTCCGTTTCCACGCTGGTGAGATCGCGTATTCCACTGTCTTCCGCGTGGCGCAGATCGGGTTGATCGGTCCGAGCGCATTGACGGTTGTCGTGTACGAGTTGGTATTTCTGAGCGGCACTGTGTTCCATCACAGCAACGTGCGGCTGCCCGTTGCGCTGGAGCGGGCGCTTAATCTTATCTTTGTCACTCCTCGTATGCATGGCGTCCACCATTCCGTGATTCGCGACGAAACCAATTCGAATTATTCGGTCGTTTTCCGCTGGTGGGACATGCTGCATCGCACCCTGCGTCTCAACGTGCCGCAGGACAAGATCCGTATCGGCGTGGCGGGATACACGCGCCCGGAGGACAACTCGCTGGTTTCGGTGCTGGTGCTCCCGTTCAGGCGGCAACGTGATTACTGGCGCATGCCGCAAGGCGGCGAGTCGAGGATCCGGACGGAATGGAACCCGGATGGACGCGGACGCATGGCCGGATGATAGTGGCCCGGGTGGTGAGGGGTGTTGATGAAAACGCGTGAGAGCGGCATGCCGGATGAGTCGATGTGGTCGGGCTTCTTCTCGCCGGAGCAGACGCTCGTGAAGCTGGGTCTGACCGGTTCCTGTTGTGATGCCGGCGACCTTGGCTGCGGCTATGGTACGTTCAGCATTCCCGCCGCACGTATCGTTCGGGGCACCGTCTACGCCCTGGACATCGAGGCCGAGATGGTTGAGGCAACCGCCCGAAAGGCCAGACTGGCGGGCCTGAACAACGTTCGCGTCGAGGGGCGGGATTTCGTGGCCCACGGTACGGGGCTCGCCGACGCCAGCGTCGATTACGTGATGCTGTTCAATATCCTGCACTGCGAGCAGCCGGAGGTGCTGTTGCGCGAGGCCTATCGCGTGCTTTCGGCCGGCGGGCGACTGGGCATCATGCACTGGAATTACGACCCGGCCACGCCGCGCGGGCCGTCGATGGCGATCCGCCCGCGACCTGAGCAGTGCCGCGACTGGGCTGAGCGCGTCGGTTTCCATCTGTACGTTCCCCGAAAAATTGACTTGCCGCCATATCATTACGGCTGGGTCATGGAGAAACGATGAACGACCTGCCCCTTCTCAATCACGCTTTGAACGAGACGACGGCCTTCCGCCCGGAAGGGCTGGTCGAGGCCGTACGCCAACAACGAGGAGCGGGTAGTGGACCGATCCCGCCACTGGGCGTTCTGGAATTCGATGGCGACCTGACGGACAAGCTCGTCGCACGAGGCGAGGTGCGTCGCTGCGAGGACTGGCCTTGCTTCCACACGGAAATGTGGCTGTGGCCAAAGGATAAGCCGCGTTGCGGCATCGTGGCTCGCACGATCGGTGGGCCTTATGCGGTGCTCATCGCCGAGCAGATGGCGGTGTGCGGGGTAAAGGTGGTGGTGGGACTGGCATCGGCGGGTCGCATCGGAAAATCGCTGCCGCTGCCGGGGATCGTCATCGCCGACGAGGCCGTGCGCGACGAAGGCACTTCGCTGCACTACCTGCCGTCTGCTGCGACGGTGCGGAGTGATCCCGGATTGGCCGGAATCCTGGCCGACGCGGTGCAGCCGATCGATCTGCCCGTCCGGCGGGGACTGGTCTGGACGACCGATGCCCCGTATCGCGAAACCCGTTCGCAGATCGACTATTGGGCGTTACGCGGGGTGCTGGCCGTGGAGATGCAGGCCGCCTCTCTGTTCGCCTTCGGCCAGGCCCGTGGCGTATCAACCGGCCTGATCGCTCACGTCACCAACGCGATCGACCATGAGGGCGAGCCGTTCCACAAGGGGCCGGACGACGCGGACTTTCTTCTCCTGCAGGCAATAGCAGGTTCCCTGACGTCATAGACGGCGGGCGTTTGCTTTCCGGGCTTTCGTCGGATCGGGAATGCGCCGGTCGGTGGGCTTCGGCCGAGGCAGGTCAGATACATCGGCTGTGGCTGATTATCGCAAATGCTGAGGGGATGGATGTACCCTCAATCGTCGATCGATGCCGGCGAGGACGATGTGCCGGCCTGCCAGGACCTCAGGAACGTGACGCTGCCAAAGGTATTGGAGATGCCCTCTGCCGAGCTGCGAGAGACCTGGCGACTTCCTTGAGACTGGGGCCATAGCATCAGACAAGGTACGAGTGGATTGCGGTGCGATGCGGCAGGATGCGGACGCCCCGTTTTGCAGCGGGATGGCCGCAGACGCAGTACCCCCGTAACGCGCACACATCCAAAGGCCTCTGCGGTGGCCCGGTGGCCTGAAGAACCGAGGAGGCAACGATGGAGGCGGACAAGTACGAGGTCCTCATTATCGGTTCCGGGCAGGGCGGAAACCCGCTGGCTACGGCCTTCGCCCAGGCTGGTCGCCGGACGGCAGTGATCGAACGCGAGCATGTCGGCGGGACCTGCGCCAACGAGGGCTGTACGCCGACGAAGACGATGATCGCCAGCGCGCGTGTGGCGTATCTGGCCGGGCGTGCGGCAGACTTTGGCGTCCATACCAATGGGTCCCGGACCGAATTGGCGATTGTGCGGCAGCGCAAGCGTGATGTCGTATCGCTTTGGCACGAGAGCGGTGTGCGACATCTGCAGGATGCCGGGGTCGATCTGATCTGGGGCGAAGGCGTATTCGCCGCTCCGCACGAGCTGGAAATCCGTCTCAACGACGGTGGCAGCCGAAGGTTGACAGCCGAAACCATCATCATCAATACGGGCAACCGTCCCGCAGTGCCGCCGGTGCCGGGTCTGGACCAGGTGCCGTTTCTGAATTCGACAACCATCATGGAGTTGGAGGATGCGCCGGAGCACCTGATCGTGATTGGTGGGGGATATGTCGGCCTGGAATTTGGCCAGATGTTCCGCCGGTTTGGAAGCCGCGTCACGATCCTGCAGCGGGGTGGGCATCTGCTCAACCGCGAGGATCCGGACATCGCCGAGGCGGTGCGGGAGATCCTCGTGCAGGATGACATCGACGTGCGGCTGCATTGCCATGCATCACGGGTGTCGAAGCGGAATGGGAAGATTCATCTTGAGGTGAATGGGTCGGGTGGGTCCCGGATCATCGAAGGGTCACACGTGCTGGCTGCCGCTGGCCGACGTCCGAACACGGACCGGCTGCAGCTGGACAACGCCGGTATCGCGACGGACGACCGCGGTTACATCCGAGTCAACGAACGGCTGGAAACCGGGGTGGAGGGAATCTACGCAATCGGCGACGTCACCGGCGGGCCGCAATTCACGCACATCAGCTACGATGACTTCCGCATCCTGCGCACCAACCTGATCGATGGTGGGTCCGCTTCCGTCGCCAACCGCATCGTACCCTACACCGTTTTCATCGATCCGCAGCTGGGGCGGGTCGGACTGAGCGAACAGGACGCCCGCAAGGCCGGCTACAAGGTGCGTGTGGCGAAGCTGCCGATGACATCGGTGGCACGGGCCATTGAGACGGACGAGACCCGCGGCTTGCTCAAGGCGGTAGTGGATGCCGAGAGCGATCAAATCCTCGGGGCGGCCGTGCTCAGCGTAGATGGTGGAGAGCTGGCCGCACTGATCCAAGTCGCCATGATGGGTTCCTTGCCGAGCAGGGCCCTTCGCGAAGGTATCTTCACGCACCCGAGTTTTGCCGAGTCGATGAACCGGCTGTTCGGTACGTTTACCGACTGATACGAATGTCTTGTTGCAGGCCATGGTTTCGCTGGAAGGGGATCGTCGTTACTGCCTGGCCAACCCGCAGGTTCTCCAGCGTGATCTCCGGCAACCGTCAGAACAGGTGGAGATCGACGGGCAGGGCTGACGACCGCAGGAGGTGTTGGATGGGCAACGCTTCGCCCATTGTGGCGTATCCGCCGATCGAGAAGCACGGGCTGATCGGGGATCGCCGGACGGCGGCCCTGGTCGCGGCCGATGGCACGCTCGACTGGCTCTGCCTGCCGAACTACGACGATGCCCCGGTGTTCGGATCGCTGCTGGACGTCGAGCAGGGCGGCTTCTGGCGGTTCGGCCCCAGCATCCCGGCGCTCGGTGAACAGCGGTATTTCCGCAACAGCGCGATACTCAGCACGCTCTGGTCAGGGCCCGGCTGGCAGCTGGAACTGACGGATTTCATGCCGCAGCCCCGGTCCGACCGTCCGAGCGATCAACAGGGGCGACGCGTTGTCATCCGCCAGTTGCTCTGCCGTCGGGGGCAGGTCGACTGCTCGATGCGGCTGGCCCCGCGCGACGACTTTGGGCATCCTGCCCGGGTGGAGACGGGCTCGGATGGTCTGCAGATGGCGGTCGGGCCCCATCGCCTGGGACTGTGGACAAGTTTCCCCGTCCAGGCCACCGGTGACACCGTGGGGGCGGATTTGGCACTGCGGGTCGGTGAGCCGGCGTGGATGGTGCTCGACCTGGACGCGTCTTCTGCGCGGTGGTCGGCGAAGGCGGCGCAGGATGCCCTGGATGCCACCCGTGAGTATTGGCAGAACTGGCTGGGCTAACTGGGGTATGTCGGTCCGCACAGCGCAGGTGTGCGCCGCGCATCGCCAGGCGCACCGGCCGGGCAGCCGAAGCAGAGCGTTGGCTGCCGGTGATGGAGGAGATCCACAGCGAGGTGATGACCCGCCGCTGGAGCGAAGATCGGCAGTCTTTCCGGCAGCAGTACGATACCGATACGCTGGATGCATCGGTGCTGCTGGCTTGCGTAATGGAGTTTCTGCCGCCGGACCACCCGCGGATCGTCTCGACGGTCCAGCGGATCGAGGAGTCGCTGACGATCGACGGGTTCGTGCACCGCTATGAACCGGAGGCGACACCGGACGGTCAGGCGGTACCGCTGGGTGAGCACGAGGGGGCCTTCCTGGCCTGCACGTTCTGGCTGGCAACGGCCTGGGCCAAGGCGGGCAGACCGGACCGCGCGGAGGCGGTGCTCGACAGCGTCGAAGCCATCGCCGGACCGGTCGGGCTGCTGGCCGAAGAAGCCGATGCCCGCACCAGGACGTTCCTGGGCAACACACCGCTGCTGTTCAGTCATGCCGAATACGTACGAGTGGCGCTGGAGATCGCCCAGGCCCGGCTGACCGGCAAGGTGCAGCTGGCGATGGGCAAGGCCAAGCGATGGATAAAGAGTGGGAAATGAGGATCACTGAACAGCCAGAAGGAGCAGCAGATGAACCCGAGGAACCGGGCGTTCTGCGTCTGGTGCCTTCTGGCGACGGGGGCGACCTTTCCCACATTGCCCTTGGCGCTGAGCGAGGCCATGCAGGTGCTGCGCAGCCGGCAACCGAGCAAGTCATCCGTTGCTGCCGGGCTCAGGCCGGAGAGGGCGCGGCGGTTGACCCGCCTCAGCGGCTGGCTGCGGTCCTAGCGGCATCCGCGTAGAAGCAGCTCGGGCCGTGCAGACACTGCCAGTCGGCCTCGGCGAGGACGGCACGACACTGCGGGACGGTCATGCCCCGGCCTTCCTCCGTCCGCTCGTGTGTATCGCGCGGATTGGCGCCGCGTTCGGCCCACATGAGGTTGGCGCCGGCGACGGCCCCGAGGACATTGGGCTCGTGGGTGCAGTGGCCGGCGATGGTCAGCGGCAGCACCACGCGTGTCACAGCCAGGATATGCGCCATCCGCAGTTCGCTGACCTGCCCGTGGCGTGCGAGCTCCGTGCCGGGGATCGGGATTCGCCGGGCCGCGCCGGAGTAGGTCGGCTGAACGTCTCGGGTGATCAGCAGCTTTTCCACCAGTTCGGCCGTCGTGTGCTCCGGCCCGACCGGCTCGAGGCAGGTGCCCACCGACAGGCCCGCTTCCTTTGCCGCCCGGAAGGTGTCAACGCGCCGGGCAACCGGGATCTTCGTGACCTCGCCTTCTCCCAGCCGTACTGCATGGTACACGCCGGCGAATCCCGCGGCCGACAGCTCCTTCGCCTCGTCTACGTTGAAATCGCCCACGTTGGCAATCAGCACCGTTTCCGGCTGCAGGGCCTGGCGCACTGCGGCGCCATAGTCCAGGAAGCGGCGGAACGGGTACTGCCCCGTGGCCATCAGGAACACGGCATTGGCCCCGTCGCGTTCGAACTGCAGGCACTGCTCGATCACGTACTCGGGAGGGAACTCCTTGCTCTCGGTGAATACGTGGTTGCATTCGGCGAACGCACAGAACAGACACTGGCGCGGGCACGGGCCGACATTCACCGCGATCTGCGCATGGACCTCGGCCTTGCCGTTGCACGCCATCCGCGACAGTTCTCTCGCCGCCGCCATCAACAGGGCCGATTCGGCTGACGGCAGCGGGATCTCGAACAGTTCGCCGATCCGGTTCGCGTCCGTGACGGGACGCCCTTCGAAGGCCGCATCCACGGCATGGCTCACAGATGGACGCACCCGAGCAAAAAGTGATTCTGACATTCCTGGGTCTCCCGAGTGCTATGCATATTCCCGTTCCGGTTGCCCTGCAAGCAGATACGCATCCGGCGGTTGGCACAAGTATAGGCGCCCATCAAGCAAGACGCGCGGCTTGCTTCGGAGCAGATTGCGGTCCGGCTGCCCGGCTGACGAACTGATCGCCGCTGCGGAGCAAACCGCCGCACAAGCCAGCGGCGGGAGTGAAACATTGGTCATGACACAGACGCGGAGGTCGCAGACATGCACGTGATTACAGGAACACCGGATACGCGGACGGAGCACAATACGAATCTCGCGATGCTGGGCGCCATGGTCAGCATGGCCATCCCGGCGGCAATCGCCGTCGCAGGCGTGTCCATGCGCGGCTGGGACGCCATTGGCTGGACCGGTGCGATCGTCTGGGGCATCGTCGCCACGGCCGCCTTCACCTTGTTCTCCATGATGGGCAAGGCGATGGGCATGACACGAATGGATCTGGCGGATCTGATGGGCAGCATGTTCGTTCAGCCGCACACCGGCGCATCGCGGATGATCGGCCTGACGGTACACCACGTGAACGGGGCGTTGCTGGGAATTGGCTACGCCTATTTCCTGGCCCTGACGGCACTGCCGGCTGGCTGGCTCACAGGCCTGCTGTGGGGCGTCATTCTCACGCCACTGGCCATGCTGCTGATGTCTTCCATCGGGGCGGTCCATCCGGCCATCCGGGCGGGCCAGCAGGATGATCCCGGCACAGCGGGAACCAACTTCGGCAAGATGACGCCCATGGGCATGCTGCTCGGCCACCTGGTCTACGGCGTGGTGCTGGGAGCCTTGTACGCCGCCGTGCCGCTGTCGTGACAGATTGCCGGCAACCACTGGCGCCGTACCGGCGAACACTGCTTTGGCTGCACGGCCGGGGTGGGGTCGTCCTGCGCTGGGGCGATCGTATGAACCTGGTAGTATGACTCTGTAGCGGATGGCAAGGAGGTCGGACAATGCCCGAGACAGCACAGATCATCCCGCAGGACCGTTACAACGCCGAGTTGATCTCCAACGTCCACCCGGCCGATTGGATCAACCCCGAGCCCGCGAAGCGCTACAACCTGGTCGTGCTTGGGGCGGGTACCGCTGGCCTGGTGACCGCCGCCGGGGCCGCCGGCCTGGGCGCCAAGGTGGCCCTTGTCGAGAAGCACCTGATGGGCGGGGATTGCCTGAATGTCGGCTGCGTGCCCTCCAAGGCCGTCATCCGATCCGCCCGGGTCTATGCCGACGTCCGCGACGCCGGCGACTATGGCGTCCACGTGCCCAAGGGCGTGGAAGTGGATTTCCCGGCCGTGATGGAGCGGATGCGCGGGCTTCGCAGCTCGATCAGCGCGCACGATTCGGCCCGGCGGTTCCGCGATCTTGGCGTCGACGTATTCCTGGGCAGCGGCCGATTCAGCGGGCCGGATGCCATCGAGGTGGAAGGAAAGACGCTGCGTTTCGCCAGGGCCGTCATCGCCACCGGCGCCCGAGCCGCCGATCCGGGCATTCCAGGGCTTTCCGAGGCGGGCTACCTGACCAACGAAACGGTCTTCAACCTGACCGAGCGGCCGCGGCGCCTGGCGGTGCTGGGATCGGGCCCGCTGGGCTGCGAGCTGGCCCAGGCCTTCTGCCGACTGGGCTGCGAAGTGACGATCATCGAGCGGGGTCCACAGATCCTCTCGAAGGAGGACGCCGACGCCGCCCGGATCGTGACGGCGGCCATGCGCAAGGATGGCATCGCCTGTCGCCTCGATACGACCGTCAGCCGCGTCAGCACCTCCGGCACCGGAAAGATCCTTCACCTCAAGGGGCAACAGGGCGAAGACACTCTGGCCATCGACGAGATCCTCGTCGGGGTCGGCCGACAGCCCAACGTCGAGGGCCTTGACCTGGAGGCGGCCGGCGTTGACTATGATCCGCGCAAGGGCGTGACCGTGGACGATCGGCTTCGCACGAGCAACCCACGCATCTTTGCCGCCGGCGACGTGTGCCTCAAGCACAAGTTCACGCACACGGCCGATGCGACGGCGCGGATCGTGATCCAGAACGCCCTGTTCTATGGTCGCAAGAAACTCAGCAGCCTGATCGTGCCCTCGAGCACGTACACCGACCCGGAGATTGCCCACGTGGGGATGTATCCACGCGAGGCGCAGCAGCGTGGCATCGAGATCGACACCATCACTGTGACTTTTGATGATGTGGACCGCGCGGTGGTCGATGGTGAGGAGCAGGGCCTGCTGAAGATCCACGTTCGCAAGGGCACGGACAGCATCGTCGGGGCGACGATGGTCGCCCGGCACGCCGGCGAGATGATCAGCGAGATCACCCTGGCGATGGTCAACAGGATCGGGCTCGGCCGCATCTCCAGTGTCATCCACCCGTACCCGACGCAGGCCGAGGCGATCCGCAAGGCCGCTGACGCCTACAATCGCACGAGGTTGACGCCGTTTGTCAAGAAGATCTTCGCCCGCTGGCTCGCCTGGACACGGTGATATCCGATCGATGACTGCCGGTGATACACAGCAGGAAGACTCACACCAGGTCGCAAGGCCGACTGGCTCGGCCGCGACCGCACAGCATCGCATCCGGCGAGATGCTCCGCACACCGCATGGGGTTCGAGGATTGCGCTTCGGGCCCCGAACCCGCTACTGCTTGGAACTGGCGGCATCCTGCTGGCCTGTCACCTGATCGTGGCGACGGTCTCATCGCAGTTCGGCGATGAGACGGATCCTGCGGCGCGCCCGGTCCTGCCGCTGGTGGCGTTGCTGTCGCTGGCGGGCATCGCTTTCCTGGTCGTTGCAGGCCATCTGCTGCATCGACGGTTCAAGCGTGCGGACCTGATCTGGGTGATCGGGCTGGGTCTGCTCATGCGAATGGTCCTGCTGCCGTCGGCGCCCGTTCTGGAGGATGATTACTACCGCTACCTGTGGGACGGGGCGGTCGCCAGCCGCGGGATCAGCCCGTACGCAGTCAGTCCGCAGCAGGTGCGGCAGGCCGCACGGGATGCGGGCGACATCCCGCCCGCCCTGCGGGACCTGGCGCAGGAAGGCGGGGCTGTGCTCGACCGCGTGAATCACCCCTGGATCCGAACCGGCTATCCGCCGGTTGCGCAGGCGGCGTTCGCGATGGCACACCAGCTGCGGCCGTGGAGCATCGCGGCCTGGCGGATCATCCTGCTGGGCGTCGACCTGGTAGTCCTGGTCCTGCTGCTTGCGCTGCTGCGCGCACTGGCGCTGCCGGCCATCTGGTCGACGATCTACTGGTGGAACCCGCTGCTGATCAAGGAAACGTTCAACTCTGGGCATATGGACCTTCTGGCCGTGGCGTTCGTACTGGGGGCGGTTCTGCTTGCGGTGCGCAAACGGTACGTCCTGAGTGGGGCGGTGCTGGCGATCGCAGTCGGCGTCAAAATCTGGCCAATCGTCCTGCTGCCGGTGCTCCTGCGCCCGGTCGTGCGGGAGCCAGCCAGGTGGGTGCCTGCGGCGGCGGTGTTCCTCGTGCTCGCTGGGGTGCTCGTGTTGCCGGTCGTCTCAGGATCGCCGACTGACAGCGCGTATGCGAACTACTCGATGCGCTGGCAGAACAACGCGGCCGCATTCCAGGTGCTGTTGGGCCTGGCCGAGACGGGACATGCGGCGCTGGGCTATTCGCCCCACACCGTGCAGAGGACCGCCCGCATCCTGACGGGAATCGTGTACGGGGCATTCCTTTTGTGGCTCGTCCGCAAGCCGATCCCGAACGGGCGAAACATGCTGGACCGTTGTCTGCTGGCGACGGCAGGCATGTTCCTGCTCAGTCCGACGGGGTTTCCGTGGTACTACGTGTGGATGGTGCCGTTTCTGGCCCTGCGGCCGCGGGCATCTCTGCTGCTGCTCACGGCCCTGCTGCCGCTATACTACTTGAGGTATGACCTGGAGCCGCGCGGGCAGATACATGTCTTTGAGGCGTGGGTCGTCTGGGCCGAGTTCCTGCCGGTCTGGGTTCTGCTGGCGTGGGAGTGGTACAGGGGCGCTGGCTGGGCTGCAGTGCGAGTGAGAGCATGAGAGATTTTGCCAGGATCGGTGTCGTCATCCCGGCCCTCAACGAGGAGCAGGCTATCGGGCAGGTGCTGGCTGCCATCCCCGATTGGGTCGATGAGGTCGTCGTCGCCGACAACGGTTCGACCGATCGCACCGCACAGGTCGCACAAGCGTACGGCGTGCGTGTGGTCCACGAGCGGCGTCGCGGCTACGGGGCGGCTTGCCTGGCGGGGATCGCGGCGCTGCATGCCCCGAACATCGTCGTGTTCCTCGACGGCGACTTCAGCGACTATCCCGGGCAGATGGCGTCGCTGGTCGATCCGATCCTGGCCGGCCAGGCGGACATGGTCATCGGCTCGCGGGTACTGGGCGAGCGAGAGGCCGGTGCGCTGACGCCGCAGGCCCGCTTCGGCAACTGGCTGTCCTGCCTGCTGATCCGTGCGTTCTGGAAGACTCGTTACACGGACCTGGGGCCGTTCCGGGCGATTCGGCGGCAGACGCTGCAGCAGCTGGACATGCAGGACCCGAACTACGGCTGGACCGTCGAAATGCAGATCAAGGCGGCACAGCGGGCCGTGCCGACGCTGGAGGTGCCCGTCAGCTACCGCCACCGCATCGGCACATCGAAGGTCTCGCGAACCGTCAAGGGTTCGTTTCTCGCGGGGGTCAAGATCCTTTGGATGATCTTTCGGGCCCTGCTGGAGCCGCGCCCCAGCCGGGCGCGAGTCGCGCGGCAGCGGCTGATCGTCTTCACGCGATATCCCGAGCCCGGCAAGACCAAGACGCGGCTGATCCCGGCGCTGGGGCCCGACGGGGCCGCTGATCTGCACCGCGAGATGATTGGCCGTTGCCTGCAGGCGGCGAAAGATGCGGCGCGACGGCGGCCGGCTGCCGTGACGGTGTCGTTTGCGGGCGGCGACCAGGAGCGGATGGCCTCCTGGCTCGGACCGGGTCCGGACTTCGTACCCCAGACACAGGGCGACCTGGGCCGGCGGATGCACGATGCCTTTGTGCACGCGTTCGCGCGGGGTATTGAGCGGGCGGTCCTGATCGGGAGCGACTGTCCCGGCATCAGGCCCGAGATTCTCACCGCCGCGCTGGATGCACTGAACCGCTGCGACGTCGTGTTCGGCCCGGCCATCGACGGAGGATACTACCTCATCGGACTGCGAAGGCCCGTACCGGAGCTGTTCGCCGATATGCCCTGGAGCACCGAGAAGGTACTGACCGAAACGATGCAGAGGGCGCGCGACCTCGGCCTGTCGGTCCGCCTGGTGGCGAGCCTGCAGGACGTGGACCGGCCGGAGGACCTGCGGGTCTGGCAGGCGGTGCAGGCGCACCGGCCAGCTGCGAGCCCGGAGCGGATCTCGGTGATCATCCCGACCGTCAATGAGGCCGGACGACTGCCGATCGCCGTAAGAAGCACGTGCGGTGACCCGAACGTCGAGGTCATCGTTGTCGACGGCGGCAGCACGGATGACACCGTCGCCGTCGCACAGGCCACCGGTGCACGGGTCTTGACGGTTGCATCTGCGAACCGGGCCCGGCAGATGAACGTCGGCGCCGCGTCTGCGACGGGCAATATCCTGCTGTTCCTGCACGCGGATACGCGATTGCCGGGGCGATACGGCGAACACGTTCGCAGCACCGTGCGCGAACCGGATACGATCGCGGGGGCCTTTCCGCTGCGCCTGGATTCGAACCGCCCCGGGCTGAGGATCATCGAACGGCTGGCGAACTGGCGGTCGCGCCGCCTGCAGATGCCCTATGGCGACCAGGCCCCGTTCGTCCGCGGGGAGGTCTTCCGGGCGCTCGGCGGCTTTCGGGAAATGGTGCTGATGGAGGACTTCGTGCTGATGGCGCAGTTGCGCCGGCTCGGCCGCGTGCGGATCGCCGATGCGCCAGCCGTCTCGTCTGCGCGACGATGGCTCGAACTGGGTGTGCTGCGAACCACGCTGATCAACCAGGCGGTGATCGCAGGCTATTTGGCAGGAGCGTCGCCGGAGACGCTCGCCCGCTGGTACGGTCGGTCGTAGTCAGCGTCGACCGGTTCGTGCCGCGGTACAAGGTCCGACGGGACCGTTGTGTCGGCTTCCACCAAGACGAATTGCCGCTTCGCCTATCCTGCCCGGTCCCCGTTCTGCACGCTGTTGAGTGCCCAGTCGTAGTCCAGCCAGCGGATCTGCGGCACATCGCCGGCCTCCAGCGAATCGTGCAGTCGCGGGGCGAATCGGGCGGCGTATTTCAGCACCGAGCCCACCGCCTGCTCGAAATCGCCCGCATACCACTTGTACAACGGGGTCAGGCCGACGATCTGTTCATCGGACTTGAAGCGGAACCAGCGGGCATGCCTGTGGACGTACTTCGTCTGGTCCTCCAGCTGCGAGTCCAATCGGTCGGCCGTATACGCCTCATCGCGTAGCGGTGGACAGCCGACGGCCGCGCAGACCAGCGCAAAGTGGATCCGCGGTTCCTCGAAGTGCGGCCGGATCTGCTCGTGCTCTATGTCGTTGAGGCTCCAGACGTGGCCGCCGACGTTCCATCGCCGATCTTCCCACCGCTTGTCCGCTGGGATGTCCTTGATTGACTCGACCGGGTAGTACTCCAGGATCAGCTGCAGCGTGAAGGCGTTGTAGGCGTTGATCAGCAGGGCAAGCTTCTCGTCCCGGCCCATCTTCTCGAAAGAGGCTTCTGCTACGGAGTCGATATACCTTCGCAGGTCAGCCGGATTCGCGCTGAGCCCCTGGTAGTCGACCCAGCCGCCCTCGCGCACGAAGCGCTTCAGCATGGCGTCATATGTCGAATGATCGAAAGCAGGCCCGCGGGGCTTTTCCGCGTACGTTTCGGTCATCTTGACCGGCGGCGGACCGAACAGGCCCGCGATGGCGTCCTGGTTTGCCCAGGCGGCACCTGTACCAACGACAAAGGCAATGGCCACCACGGCAGCGGCGACCGTGCTCCATGACCTGCGCCCCTTTTCTGCTGGCTCTGCGGCTTCTTCGGACGCTGCCGCGGTCGCCAGTTCCGGCCTCTGCCGGGCCATCGCCCGCCGGGCCAGACGCGTCACGTACCAGGTCACCACGGCTGTCGCCAGCAGACCCACCGCCAGCAGCACCCACTCCCATACGCTCCGCTGGCGGGCCTCGCCGCCGGCGGCAACCAGGCCCGCTCGCCCGGCGTAGCCCAGGTACACGTACAGGAACGTGCCTGGCAACATCGCCAGCCAGCTGATCAGCACGTATGGCCAGAAACGCACGGCCGTCAAGCCAAACAGATAGTTGCCGATGCTGAAGGGCACCAGCGGCGACAGCCGAAGCAGCCCGACGACCCGCCAGCCGCCCTGGCCGATCGCACTGTCGATCGCCCCGAACCGCGGATACTGCCGGGCCTTGTTCTCAACGGTACCTCGAGCCAGGTACCGTCCGATCAGAAACGCGATGGCCGCGGCCGTGGTCGCCGCAAGCGATACCACCAGCGTCCCGATCCAGAGCCCGAACAGGGCCCCAGCCGCCAGCGTCAGCACCGAGCCCGGCACCAGCAGCACCGCCGCTGCGACGTAGCCGAGACCGTAGACGAACGGCCCCCAGAACCCGATCTGTTCCACGTGCGAAGACAGCGCCGCCACCGCCCGGCCCACCGGCAACACCCGGACCATCACGATCAGGCAGCCCACGATGACAAGAATGGATATCCAGCGCACCCACTTCGCCCACCCCACGTTTTCGGCACGACTCGCCGGCGTCGCTCCGACGTCTCGGGATTCCCTCTCGGTCGAGTTCATGATCAATCGCCTCCTCGGCTTGCCACCCGCAACAGCCTCCACATCCGAGCCACCTGTTGCGAGAGAACCTTCGTCGGGATCATAGCTGGGGCGGTTATCTGCCGCATACCAGCGGATCCTGTCGATGAGTCAGGCCGATCGGTCGATCCTTACGAATGCAGCGGAAGAAATGCCTGGCTGTATCACGACCGCGACAGATCAGGCGTACGAGCGGACGGTTTGCGACAGACCTTGGGGCGCATTCACTTCCCGCCGCGCAATGCCTCCTTGATCCGCGTGCGGGTTTGCTCGGGCAGGGGGTGTCTCCGGCCGTTCAGTTCCGCAAAGCGGTCCTGCTCATAGTTCCGGTCGCTGTACCGGCGGCGGACCAGCCGATGAAGCATCTCGACCTGACGCTTGTAGCCGCTGCAGGCCGAACACATCATCAGGTGCAGGCGCATGCCCATCCGCTGCCAGATCGACAGCCGATGGTCAAGCCCTTCCGAGACCAGCCTTGCAACCTGCTTGCACGACAACATCAACGGTTCCTCCGGGACGATTCGCCGCCTTCGGTGTTCCGCCGGAACCAGCGATTCTCCAGGCAGTCCCGCAAGCGGGCCCGAGCCCGATGCAGCATCACCCACAGATTGGTCTGCGTGACGCCCACAACCTTACACACTTCCGCGGAATCCACATCGTCCATCGTCCGCAGGGCGGAGGCCTGGGCCATCTGCTGCGGCAACGCCGCCAGGCACTCCTCGAATGCCGCCCAGAACTCCTCCCGCTGCAGCAGCGCCGCCGGATCGCCCCCCCACTTGTCCGGCGGGTCCGACCACATGCCCCGCTCATCGAACCGCCCTTCGATCCGCGGGTCGGCCGCCTCGACCTGCCCCGTCGGCCGCTGTCGACCGGCCCGCCTCAGGTAATCCAGCATCTTGTGCCGCAGGATGCCGATCAGCCAGGTCCGCGGTGACGACTCGCCCCGGAACGAGTCGATGGCCCCCCCCCCTCGCAGCCAGGAACGTCTCCTGCACCAGGTCCTCCGCCGCATGCCGCTCCCGCACGCGCAGGAGGGCATAGCTGAACAGGGCATCGCCGTGCTCGTCTACCCACGTCCCCATGTCCACCCGTTGGTCGGGCTCCCAGTCCATATAGTGCCTCACCTCCTTGGCAACAGAACCTGCACGTGACGGCTTCCATTGCGACAATCTTAGGCCAATCGCATCCCGCAGGGCGGTTGAGTTCATTGCCTTGCTAAGGCTTGCGCTTCTGCATCAACATTGGATGTGTCGCGTATTCATGGCAAGAGCATCAACGCTTGGTAAGCGAGCACAGACTGGCCCCGGTAGTCGATTATTTTCAGTTCGTAATCTGCAGACACGCCCTGGATCAGAAATCGCTTGCCGCAGAAGCCCCCGCAGATGGCTTTCTCCAAATGAATCTATTCAAGCCAGGACCCGGGCCAGATCGGCCACCGGCAGGGCCGTGATCCGCAGACTTTTCCTATCTTCATGCATGTTGGTCATAAATCGTACGTATCTGCCAGGATTAGCGTTACGTGGCCTTGAGGTTCCTCGCAACACATGGCTCACATGGGGTCATGGCAACCAACCACAAGCGAGGGACACAGATGAACGCGAACCAGATGACCTTTGGCGTAGAGATCGAAACCGGCCAGGCCGCCTCCAACAGCGACCTGGCCCGCCGGCTGAAGATGGACCAGTCCTACATTGCCCGCACGATCCGCCTGACCTCCCTCGCCCCGGCCATCATCGAAGCCATCCTCGCTGGCCACGAACCCGATGGATTCTCTCTGCTGGCTCTCCGACGCAACCTGCCGCTGCTGTGGGACGAACAGCGGCAAACTCTCACGGGCAATGATTAGCAAAAGCAACTCGCTCTGGCTTCTTGCTTCCGAGCCCTACGGCGTATCCGTTCGACCTGTCTCAACTGGCAGCCGCGCCAGGACGAGCCCTTCGAAATCGACGATGGCACGGCTGGGATCGCCGATGCTGCGGATGGCGAAGCCCTGCTCGCTGCGTTCACTGTGGATCAGGACGGCGCTGCCGAAGCGCAGCCCCTTCGCCACCTTCTCCCAAAGCAGATCCCGCACGCGGGCCGAGACCCGACCCACGAACACGCCCGCCTTCGGCTGGATCAGCCACCGCGTCAGCTCACCCCGCAGTGACGGAGTCACCCTCTCCAGGATCAGAATTGTCATCGCTGTCCCTCTCCCTGCTGCTCAGGCTCGATAGATCGTCCATCTTGAGGATCTGCCCGATCGGCAGCTCCGCCGCAATCGTCGCCGGCTGCCACCAGTCGGCGGGCATGGCCCCGCCCGCGGCGAACTCGTCCGGCGCCTGCTGCTCGGCTGCCTCGACTTTCAGGACCTTCCGGATATCCGGCAGGACCCGCTCGACCAGCCGCTCTGCAGAGAACCGGTCGCGACAGGCCAGCCTCACTTTCCGCTCGATGCCGCCGACCTCCGCCGCCGCGATCGAGAAC
This sequence comes from Phycisphaerae bacterium, assembly GCA_041687575.1. Lineage (GTDB taxonomy): Bacteria > Planctomycetota > Phycisphaerae > UBA1845 > JANYLN01 > JANYLN01. The sequence goes on from JAWLBS010000002.1 coordinate 16,829, forward strand.
GCCAGCAGCACCGTCATCTCCATCTTGTACAGGTCCGCCACGTCGTACACGAACGACAACTGCTTGCCCGTGTGGATGAACCCCAGGGCCGGGGAGTATCCGCCCGACAGGATCGCCGCGTGCACCAGGCCGTACAGGCAAGAGTTTGCCGCCGACAGCGCCCGGTTCACCGGGTCGGCCATGTCCCAGGCGTTTGCAGGGACGTCCTGACGCAGTGATGTACCGCTTACTCCACCAGGTACGACACGTGGGCCAGGACGTCGTCCCGGCCGCGGTAGGGGATCGTGATGTCGCCCGTGCCGTTGATGTCGAGAGTGTTGACGATGATCTGGTTGCCCATGTTGAAACTCGTGCCGCGTGCCCAGAGCTCGGCCCCGGGCAGATAGAGCGTACCGGTGAGCTTCGTGTCATGCGTGCCGACCATCCGCGCGCCGTTGTGGTTGTCGCGGGCCTGCCAGATGCTGATGCCGCGATAGGTGTCGGCCGCGGGGAAGTAGCGGCCGGCGTCTTCGGCGGGCAGCGTCGGCGGAGACAGTTCGATATTGCCGTTGCCTCCGAGGTCGATGCGTCCGCTGCCGACGATATGCAGCATCACGCCGTTGGCGATGAGGTTCCCGCCGGTCATGCTCAGCCCTTCGCCGTCGAGGATATAGATCCCGGGGGTGAGCGTCAGGGTGCCGCCCTGCATGCGGATGCCGCCGGAGAAGTAGTGATAGCCGTCGCTGGTCCCGCTCGTCGGGGAGATCGTGACGGATGCCTGGTCGTTCAGCCACAGGGAACCCTCGTCCTGGAGCCCCTGGCTGAGCAGTGCGTCGAGGTCGGGTTCGGGCACGTCGCCGAGCGGATCGGCCACGGGCGCGTCGATCGGGTGGAGGCGCGACGGGTCAAAGTCAACGGCCCCTCGGATCACGTTGCCGCCGACGAGGTCGACCTGCGGCGTGCGGATCTTGGGTCTGCCCCTGGCGTGGAAGGCACTGCCCGCACTCGAGTTGACCACGCCGCCGCCATGGATGCTTTCGAAGGTGGTCGTCCCGCTGAATTTCACCGCCTCCGGGGCGTCGCTATCCAGTACGCTCCAGGCGTAGCCGGGGGTAAAGCGTTTGACAGCCAGGGCGGTCCGCTGGACGTCGACGCTGGTTACGCCGAACATCGGGCCGAAGAACAGCGGCAGCGCGCCGTTGGGCGAGCCGGACGTGAGGCGTGCGGTTGCGCGAACGGCATTCGGATACTCCGCGTTCGGCAGAAAGATCCTGCTTGCGGTGTCGTATCGCCCGACGATGACATCGCCGCCGTCGAGGTCGAAGCTGACCGCCGTGCCGTGCGCATAGTTCAGCGAACCAATGCTGCTCGCCGCCGTGCGGGCCTGCTGGCCCGTCTCGTCGAGCAGGACCTCGTGCGCCCCGGCCAGGGCGGCGGCGTCGGCGGCGTTCTGCAGCTGATGGCGGACCAGCATCGTGTAGCCGACGTCGATGGCCAGGCCGGTGACCCCGACCAGCACGACCATGAGCACCGCGACCCAGACCAGCACAACCCCCCGTCGCTTTGTCAGATGTGAGGATCTCCCGCCACGCGTTCGAATACTCGTGCGCTTTGTCATCTGATTGCCCCTTGTACCCTGTTCCCGCTGGGCCCCGCATATGGCTTGCCTCCGGCCGACTCGCCCGGAAGCGGCGTGTCGTACAGTATTATTTTATCCTGTAAATGCGCGGTGGCTACCCGGCTCGGCCAGGACGTTCGGCGGCGGCATGTCGCCCCGGCTGGACAGGCTGGATCTCAGTCCTCCCGCAAAAAGTTCGGGGCAACTTGCCTTTGGCGAAAACCAGCCTATCTTTAATCTAGTTGCACTTCCTTATGGGTTTTGACTGGGTCGAGCAGGCGCAAGCGCCTGGTGGACCAGGGGCAGGGAAGCAAGTCAGTCCGAGTCACCATGCGTGTTCGTTGATTCTGTGATGATTGTACAGGTCGGAGTTGTTTCGTTAGGCCATGCGCCAACATCGGCGCTAACAAGGAGGAGCGCGCTATGACGCTGCTGAAGAGGTTCTGGAAGGAAGAGGCGGGGTTGGAGACTGTGGAGTGGGCGATCCTGGCGGCGGTTATCAGCGGTGGAGTGATTGTAGCCGCTGGAGTGATCGGGGGATTCGTTCAGGATCGCTTTACCACCCTCCAGGCGGACATTGAGGCCTCTTGACGCCTAATTAGTCTGAACTTGTCGGGTGTGCCATGCTGAGCATTGGATTCAGCAACCAAATCATGCTGCTGCCGTGGGGTGTCGTGATCGGCGCCTCACTGGCAGCGGCCGTTTGGGACTTGCGGTCCCGCCGGATCCCGAATCGCCTGACGGTGCCCGTATGGGTAGCCGGGCTGGCGTGGGGGCTTTGGACGGACGGACTGGCGGGCGCGGGCGACAGCCTGGCGGGTTGCCTGCTGATGGGCCTGCCGTTCGTGCTGCTGTTCGCCCTGGCCGGAGGCGGGGCGGGTGACGCCAAGCTGATGATGGCGCTGGGAACGTGGCTTGGCCTTCATGATGGAACACTGGCCATCGTAATGGTCTGCATGGCGGGAGCGGTGATGGGGCTGGCCTGGGCCGTCGTGCGTGGCCGCGCCCACATGGTAGCGGCGAATCTCGGGCGGATCGGCTGGTCGGTCTGGTTCTGGCGGATGGGGCATGGTGACGCCCTTGAGGCGGGTCGGCCGGTGTCGCCGACGGATGCAACGGCGTTTCCGTACGGCACTGCCATTTTGGCCGGCGTGGTGCTGGCGACGGCGTGGAGGGTTGCGTGGCCATAGCCATCGGACACAGAAAAAGATATCGCCGCGGGCTGGCGCTGGTGGAGATGGCGCTGGTGCTGCCGCTGCTGCTGATGCTCACGCTGGGGGCGATCGAGTACGGGTGGATGATGCTCCGCGCGCAGGAGCTGACCAACATCGTGCGACATGCAGCGCGGCTGGCGTCGCTGCCGGATGCGACCAACGCAAGCATCGAAGCGGAGGTTCAAAGCCGTGCGTCAGGCACGGGGCTCGGCACGCCGTCGATCACGATCTCGCAGAACGTGGCCTCGCTGCCGCCGGGAGAGCCTTTTACCGTCGAGGTGCGCGTTCCCTATACGTCGCTGACGCAGTTTGGATTGTTGCCGGTGCCGGAGCGGCTGCGGAGCGAGATGACCATGGCGAAAGAAGGGGCGTAGGGGCTGGCTGGCGGCGTGGTGCCGCTGGCGTGCGAGGGCAACGGCAGACAGGTGCAAGCGGGTACAGGTCGCACGGCCCTGCTGCGGAGCAGGACCGCGGGACCCGGACTCGGGAGCATCAGGGCCGGGGTCCAGGGAATCGAGGGCGTGGGTTGTGAATCGTGCGGGGGGCATCGCCGGTCGGCGACTGCTTTGAGAGGAGACTGTCATGAGGTTTTCCGTTGTCATCCTGCTGGTGCTCGGCGTCGCGGCGGCGGGCGCGGCGGCGATGCTGCTGGCGGCGTCACGGGCGAAGGCGGCGCCGCAGACGAGCGCAGGCGCCGACGTGCAGATCGTCGTCGCCGCCAGGCCGCTGGATGCCTTCACTGTCGTCCGGTCGGACTGCGTGACGACGCGCACCCTGCCGGCGGCCGACGCGCCGCAGGGCTGCCTGAGCGATACGGCGCACGTGATCGGCAAGGCGCTGCGGGTGCCGATGGCGGAAGGGGAGCTGTTCACGCGGGACTGCTTCGCCACGGACAATTCGCCGCAGAGCGTCGCTTCGAAGCTGCTGCCGCCGGGCAAGCGGGCCAAGGCGGTAGCCCTGTCCGACGACGCCGCGATGCACGGATTGCTCTACCCGGGCTGCATGGTGGACGTGCTGTGGGTCTTCAACAGCCGGGTCGCCAGCAACAATCCAACCTCACGGACGCTCCTGGAGAACGTGCCGGTGCTGGCGGTCGGGCGGGAGACGGCCCTGTCTTCGGAGAATGCCCTGGAAGATGCGCTGTCCCCCAGCAGTCGCTCTCGCAACCGAAGCCTAGTCACGCTCCTGGTGGACAGCCAGCAGGCCGAAGCGCTGCAGCTGGCGATGGACCAGGGATCGATTTCGCTGGCGTTGCGCAACCCGACGGACGCACTGACCGTAGCGCCACCGCCGATGTCCCTGAGTCGCCTGACGGGCGAGTCCTTCTCGCTGGACGCGGCCGCGGAGGCGATGAAATCGCTGCTGGCGGCCGTCGGTCAGATGGGCAAGGGCTTCGGTGGCACACAGGGCGGAGTGGCTCCAGCGCCAGCGCCGGCTCCGCAGCTCAAGGAATGGGAGACCACCATCATTCGCGGCGGCCAGAAGACCGAGACCGCGAAATTCGTCATTCCTGCCGCCGAGGCGCCGTTAAGCCCGGTGGCAAGATCAGTGAGTCCACCGTTGTAAGCGTCGCCGCAAAGTTCCGGTAGCGTGCGGGGCTACAGTGGCCTCGCCTCGCCATCGACAACAGGAGTAACCATGAATACCATGCGACGGACGGCGGGCTGGTTCATGTACCTGGGCGCAGCCGTGTTAAGCACCGCAGTACCCGGGGCCATGGGTCAGCAGGAACCAGTTTCGATACAACACGCGGCCACCGAAACGATCGCCGTGACGCTGGGGCAGAGCCGGCGTGTCGAGGCCTCGTGGCCCGTCAAGCGGGTGGCGGTGACGAACCCCCAGATCGCGGACGTGCAGGTGCTCACGCCCCGGCAGGTGCTGATCCAGGCACGAGCGCCGGGCTCGACCGACGTGCTGCTCTGGAGCGAGCAGGAGCAGGTCCGACAGATCCGCGTGAACGTCGACATCGACGCCGAGCGGATCCGCCAGGACCTGCAAACCATGTTCCCCGACGGCCGCATCGACATCCGCCAGACGGGCGAGGTCGTGGCAGTGACCGGGCAGGTCGCACGGGCCTCGCAGGTCGAGCAACTGCACACGTTCCTCGACGCGCTGGGGGTCAAGTACGTGGATATGACCACGCTGGCGGGCGTCCAGCAGGTGATGCTGCAAGTCCGCATCGCCGAGGTCAGCCGCACGGCGATCCGCACGCTCGGCTTCAACGCCTTCGGCACGGGCGACGACTTTTTCGGCGGGATCTCGGTCGGGCCGTTCGGTGGCACGCCGATCAACCCGGTCTCGATAGGGCCGCCCGCGGGAGCCCTGGCCGGAAGAGACGTGCCCTTCACGTTCAACGCGGACGTGAACATCAGCCCGGCTGTCACACTGTTCGGCGGGTTTCCCGACGCCGTATTTGAGTTCTTCCTGCAGGCGCTGGCGGAGAACCAGTACCTGCGGATTCTGGCCGAGCCGAATCTCGTCGCCCTCAGCGGCGAGGACGCCCACTTCCTGGTCGGCGGCGAGTTCCCCATCCCGGTGGTGCAGGGCGGTATCCTGGGCGCGGCGTCGGTGACGATCGAATACCGCGAGTTCGGCGTGCGGCTGCGGTTCCGGCCGGTGGTGACGGGAGACGGGTCGATCCGGCTGAAGGTTGCACCGGAGGTGAGCGAACTGTCCGATGCCGGGGCGGTCGAGATCCAGGGCTTCCGCGTGCCGAGCCTGGTGACTCGCCGGGCCGAAACGACGCTGGAGCTCAAGGACGGGCAGACCTTCGCAATGGCGGGTCTGCTTCAGCGGCGGAGCCTGGCGCGGGCGTCGCGGGTCCCCGGGGCCGGCGATATCCCGATCCTGGGCGTGCTGTTCCGCTCGGTCCGCTATACCGAAGGCGAGACTGAATTGGTGGTCCTGGTACGGGCGTCGCTGGTCGAACCCATGAACCTGGCGAGCATGCCGCCGGCGCCCGGCATGTCGCACGTCGTGCCGAACGACTGGGAGCTGTACGGCCTGGGGCAGCTCGAGGGGGAGGCTTCGCGAACCGCGGCCGCCCAGCAGGTCGAGTGGGTCCGCGACTTGGGGCTCGACCGGCTCAAAGGGCCGGGGGCCTGGCAGGGCTACCAGGTGTTGCCTGAGATCGACACCTCGGGCGTATCGCCGCTGATGAGGACTCCGGCTGCGCCCTCAATCGACGACACGTTGGAGTAAGGGGGGGGGTGCTATGGTGGCTGGAAATGGCGACGTGCTGGTCATGACAGCCGAGCCGGACGTAAAGGCCGTCGTCAAAGCCGCCCTTGGCGGCGATGAGCGGTGGGGACAACCGCAGGCCTGCCGCAGCCTGATCGGACTGACCGATCATCTGGAACGGTACGGAGCTGCCGTGGCGATCGTGGACGTCGATCCGGACCCGCCGCGCCTGCTGGGCGATCTGGATCCGATCGTCGTGCGGTTTTCCGAGACGCGGTTCGTGCTGATCGCGGACCGGCCAACAAGCGAAGTGGTCGTCGATGCGATGAGGATCGGCGCCCGGCACGTGCTTGACAAGGCGCTGCTGCCCACACAGCTGGTACCCGTGCTGAACCGTCTGGTGCCGGCCAGCCGAGCCGATGCCGCGGGTACCGGTGCAGTGGTGACGGTGCTGTCGGCCAGCGGCGGCTGCGGGGCGACGACCATCGCGATCAATGCGGCCGGCGAACTGTGCGAGCAGCAGGGCGATTCCTCCCTGCTGGTCGACCTCGACGTCGCCAGCGGCGGGGTCGCCCTGGCGCTGGGGCTGCGGGGACGGTGCGGCATTGCCGACGTGCTCGCGCACGCGAGCGGGCCGGACCCGGATCTGGTTCGTTCCAGTGCCGTCAGTGCCGGCGCGTTGAGCGTGCTGCTGAGCCCGGCGAGCGTCAATTTCGCCTGGCCGCGGCCGCTGGTCTGGGAGAACCTTTCGGCGGCGATGACCGCGTGCCGTCGGGCCTTCGCATGCACGGTGGTCGATGCGCCGCGGGTGCCCTTGCCGGTGGCGGCGACGCTGGCGGCGGCCAGCCGGGTCACGCTGATCGTGATGCAGCTGAGCGTGAAGGACCTGCAGATCGCCCGCGGGCTGCGGCAGGGGCTTTACGAGCACGGTGTGGCTCCCGAGCGGGTAATCACACTGGTCAACCGCTATCGTCGCCGCTACAGCGAGATTGGCCTGGACCAGGCCCAGCGGGCACTGCAGGGCAACCATATCGAACTGGTCGGCAACGACTACAGAGCCGTAAGCCGCAGCATCAACTTCGGCCGGCCCCTGGCCGAGGTTGCGCCGCGCAGCAGCGTCCGCAAAGACCTGCGCAAGCTGCTGGGGCGGCTGGCGCCACAGCTGGCGCAAGGAGGTGTGAATCATGGCTGACGACAAAGGCGGGAGCGTACAGATACAGGTGCCCGGCGGCGGCAGCCGCAATCCGCAGGACCTCAAGGCCCATGTCCATCGCCGGCTCCTGGAGACGCTGGATCTGAGCGAGGCCCAGCGGATCCCGTTCGACCAGCTCCGTCGCGAGTGCAGTCTCCGGGTGGACATGCTCCTGAACGAGCAGCAGTGGCCGCTGTCGGCCCAGGAGCGGCGCGAGGTCGTGCAGGACGTGCTCGACGAGGTCTTCGGGCTCGGGCCGGTCGAGGAGTTTCTCCGCGACCCGCACATCAGCGACATCCTGGTCAACGGCCCGCGCCATGTCTACATCGAGCGGCAGGGCTGCCTGGAGGAGACCGACGCCACCTTTCGCGATTACGGCCACCTCATGCAGGTGATCCAGCGGATCGGCAGCCGGGTCGGCCGGCGCATCGACGAGAGCATGCCGATGCTCGACGCGCGCCTGGCCGACGGCAGCCGCGTCAACGCGATCATTCCGCCGCTGGCGCTGGACGGCCCGGCGATGAGCATCCGCCGTTTCGGGACGATCGCCATGACGAGCGAGCAGCTGACCGAACTCGAATCGATCATGCCGGAGATGGCGACGTTCCTGGAGGCGTGCGTCCGCTGCCGGATGAACCTGCTGATCTCCGGCGGGACCGGTTCGGGCAAGACGACGCTGCTGAACGTCTTGTCGCACTGGATCCCCGCCCACGAACGCGTATTGACGATCGAGGACGCCGCCGAGCTGCAGCTGCAGCGAAAGCACGTGGTCCGGCTGGAGACCCGTCCGCCCAATATCGAGGGCCGCGGCGAAGTCACCCAGCGCGACCTGCTGCGCAACAGCCTGCGAATGCGCCCGGACCGCATCATCATCGGCGAGGTCCGCGGCGCCGAGGCCCTGGACATGCTCCAGGCGATGAATACCGGCCACGAGGGCTCGATGACGACCGTCCACGCCAACAACGCCCGTGACGCGCTTCGTCGCACCGAGAACATGGTCTCGATGGCCGGGCTGAACTACCCTGTTCACGCGATCCGGCAGCAGATGGCCAGCGCGCTGAACATCCTGGTGCACCTGTCGCGGATGACCGGCGGGCGCCGCCGCATCGTCGACGTCGCGGAAATCACCGGCATGGAGGGCGACGTCGTCTGCCTGCACGACCTGTTCAAGTTCGTTCAGACGGGCGTGGGCGAGGATGGTCACGCCAAAGGCCATTTCGAAGTATGCGGCGTGCGGCCGCGTGTGCTGGAGCGGCTCGAGGCCGAGGGCATCGAGTTGCCGACCGACTTCTTCCAGCGCCGGCAGGTGCCGCTGAAGTCCACGAGGAGGACCGGCCATGCCTGAGCAGTTGCGGTCGCTGCAGGCTCTGCACGATCTGGATCTGATCGCCGCTATCGCCGTGTTCGTGCTCGTGCTGGCGATCTGGATCATGGCGGTCACGCTGTGGCACATGGGCGTGGCGTCGCGCGAGCGAAGGATCGACGCCCGCCTGATGATGCTCGAACCGGAGGAGGAGCAGCGCGTGCTGCGGCTCTGGCGGGACGGGCGCGACGAGGTCACGCACGTGCCGGGCGGCTCGCGGCTATCGCCGCTGCAGGTCGTCGACCGGTGGCGGCGGGAGGCGGGCTGGGAGATGCCGCTGAGCAGCCTGGTGCTGGCCGAGGTCGGCGCGACGGTGCTGCTGTTCGTGTTCGCCCTGACATGGACCGGTTTCCTGCTGGCGGCGGTGGCTTCGGCCGCCGCAGTGCCGCTGGTGACCTGGATCTGCATGAAGCGAGCTGCAGCCGGGCGGACGATGATCTTCGAGACGCAGTTTCTCGATGCGCTGCAGCTCGCGGCGCGGTCGCTGCGAGCGGGTCATCCGCTGCTCGGATCGCTCCAGCTGGTTTCCGAAGAGATGCCCGCGCCGGTCGGCGCGCTGTTCGGACGAATCTGCCAGCAGCAGGCGCTGGGCCTGGACCTGCCGGGCGCCCTGCGCGATGCGGCCGATGACTCCGGCAGCGACGAGATGAAGCTCTTCGCCACGTCGGTCTCCATTCAGATCCGCACCGGCGGCAACCTTGCGGACCTGATGGACCGGCTGGCGGAGGTGATCACCGAACGGATGCGGCTGGCGCGGCGCGTCCGCGTGCTGACCGCGCAAACGCAGCTGAGCAAGCGGGTGCTGCTGGTCCTGCCCGTTTTGACGTTTGCGGGGCTGAGCCTGCTGAACCCCGATTACATGGAACCGCTCTACCGGACGAGCCTCGGGCACAAGATGCTGCTGGCCGGCGGGGCGGCGATGCTGCTGGGGACGGTGGTGATGAACCGAATGGCGATCATCCGGTACTGATCGCCGGGTGTACGAGGTGCAATCATGACGGAGATTCTGGTCCCGGTGCTGGTTTTCGTCGGCACGGTCGCAGTCGGGGGAGCGGTGGTCGCGGCCCGGGCGGCCCGGACCGAACCGCTTCACGCCCGGCTTCGCGGTCTGGAGATGGAGCCGACGGCCGCGCCGCCGAGGCGGTCGCGGCTGGCCGAGGCATTGGGGTGGATCGGCCGCTTCGTTGCCTCTGGCGGGACGAGCCGCCCGCTCGGCGAGGAGTTGAACCGGGCGGGTTTCCACGGCGAGGCGGCACCGGTGGTGTACCTGGGAGCCAAGGTGCTTCTTGCGGCGGTGGGTCTGCTGGGCTTTGTCGCGATCGCAATGCCCATGGAGATCGCCCCCGCGTTGAAGACGTCCGGGGCGATGCTCGCGGCAGGTGCGCTGTTCTTCGTGCCCAACGTGTTCGTGCGGGTCCGCCGCCATCAGCGTAGCGCGGAGGTCCGGCGGGCGCTGCCGGACGCGGTGGATCTGCTGGAGGTATGTGTCAGCGCCGGCATGGGGCTCGACATGGCCTGGAACGTGGTGTCCGACGAGATCCGGCGCGTCAGCCCGGTGCTGGGCGATGAGATGGCCCTGACGAACCTGGAGATCCACCTGGGCGCGCCGCGCGTCGAGGCGATGCGCCACCTGGCCGAGCGCACAGGCGTCAGTGAGATCGGTTCGCTCGTGGCGGTGCTCGTGCAATCCGAGCGGTTCGGCACGAACGTCGCCGATGCACTGGGGGCGTTCACCGGCTCGATGCGCGAAACCCGCGGGTCGATTGCGGCGGAAGCGGCTGAGAAGATGGCCGTCCGCCTGATCTTCCCAATGGTTCTGTTCGTGTTCCCGGCGATCTTTGTTGTCACGGTCGGTCCGGCGGCAATCACACTGATCGATGTCTTCAGGAGATGACCCATGCAGACGGCAGGACGAGGCAGCAGACTCGTGGCGGTTGCGGTCGTGACGCTGGCCGCGGCGGCGGGCTGCGACAACGGCAAGGAGCGCGTGGCCCGGCCGCAGTACGATCCGCAGACGGTGGACCCGTGGCTGGTGGAGGTGTCGTCGGACCTGGCCGTCCAAAACGCGGTGATCCGTCAGCACACACTCTATCCCTATCATTTCGTGGAATATGGGGCCGTGCTGAACGAACTGGGCGAACGGAATCTCGCGATCCTCATCGAGCACTACCGCCGGCATCCGGGCCCGGTCAATGTGCGCCGGGGAGACGCCTCCGACTCGCTCTACGCCGACCGGGTCGCCACGGTCCGTCAGGCGCTGCAGGACGCGGGCGTGGACGTGGAACAGGTGGCAGTTGCCGACCGGTTGCCCGGCGGCGACGGCCTGCCCGGCGAGCAGGTGATCCGGGTGTCCCGGGCACCTCAGGGGGCCGGCGCGGTGCCCCCGCTGGCCCCGCTGGGCTTGAGCATCGAGGGCCTGCAGCAATGAGGCCTCGGACGCTGACATTGTGGCTGCCGGCGCTGGCGGCTGTGGGGCTCGTGCTGACTGTCGGATGCGGTCGGCAAGCCGCCCACCCCGCAGGGCAGAAGATCCAAACCGCATCCCTGGACGATTCGGACTGGCAGATGGGCCTGGATCGCCAGCCGACGGCCACGACCTGCTACGCGATGGCGCGGGTGATGGCGGCGCAAGGCAGGGACGCCCCCGCGGCGACGCTCTTGCAGCGGGTGCTGCAGATGGAGCCGGCCTACATGCCCGCCAGGGTCGCACTGGCGCAGGTGTACCTGCGGCAGCGTCAGCCCGAGCATGCAATGACGACGTTGACCGAGGGGCTGGCGCTGGCGCCTGACGACACGGTCCTGATCAACGACGTGGGAATGGTGCATCTGTGGTGCGGGCGGCTGGCTGAGGCGCTCGAATCGTTCAGCCGGGCGGCCTCCCTGGCCCCGACGCAGGCCCGCTACCGCGCCAACCAGGCGATGGTTTTGGGAATGCTGGGGCGGTACGAAGAGTCGTTCGACGCATACTGCCGCGTGCTGTCTCCAGCTGACGCGCATCACAATCTGGCTGTCCTCTGTGAGGCCCGAAACGATCCCGAGCGGGCGAAACTCGAACGGCGGATGGCCTTGGCCGTGCAAAAGAGCGGGCAGCCCGGGCAGCGGGGGCGGTTCCTGGCCTCGTCGAGCCAACCGGCCGAAACTGCGTGCGATACGCGCCCAGCCGAACCGGCGAGCGCCACGCAGCCGGGGGCGGAGACATCTTCGCAGTGAGGGCGGCCGAGCCGTGTTGTTCAGTCGGTCCGGCTTGCCCTCGCCCATCGGGGCTTCGATGATCGCCAGCCCGGGCTCTACCTCCACATCGGCGGCCTGCTCTGTCGCGGCCTGGATAGGCCGGGGTTGGTAGCCGGACCAGATCTCGGTGAAGGCCGTACGATCCGCAAAGGTCAGTGGCGCCAGTCGCGTCATCAACACAGTGTGCCCACAGGGGGTGGGCGGGTTCGACTTCGCTCACGTCGCAGCAGCCTGACTGCCCAAGCCGACACGATTCATTCGCGTTCCTCGGAGATGAGAGTCGTAGTGTACGACCAATCTGCAGACTTTGCCGAACAGCTCGATCATCCCTGCGTCAGCGAGGCCCGCTGACGCAGTTCGACGGCGAGAGCGTCCGGTTGTGACCGTCGCCCGTCTCCCGTGCGATGGCGGCGGGAAGCTCATCAGCCAGGGCCGCCCCGACCGAAGCCAGAGGGATTTCGCGTCGCAGCAACTCGACCTGGCGGGCCCCGTCGACAGTCCGCACGTCCAACCGGACCTTGGGGGCGGCACCATCGGATGGGCCAAGGACTTCAGAACTGCCCTCGACGAGGAAGGGCACCGTACGGTCGACAGCGTCGGAACCTGTCAGTTCCAGTTCCCGGCGGATGGCACGGGCCTCTTCCATCTCAATGACAGCGGTACCGGCAAGCGGGGACAATGCGTTGCCGGCAAGCCACATGAACGCCCCTGGTACCGGTCGTATTCATGCGTGAAGTTCCGGCAGGCGAACGGCGAGATGCCCGACTGCTGCAGCACGGGCGACGACAGCACCGCCCAACGGTTGTACGGCTTGGCGGCTGGACCACCTGCAAGCGAGCGGCCGTGTGCCGCCATCGGCATCAGCCCAGCCAGTATCACGCAGCAGACGGTCCGGTGGTCGAAAGCATCGGGCACTCCTTGTGCGGCTGCAAAACGGTTGCGGCAACCACCAGGCCGCGTCACGCTTCGGCAGATCGCTCCGCCAGCGAACGTGCGGGACCTCGACCGGCGGTTGCCGCGCGACTTGCCGCTGCCGTTATTGGCTGTCAGCAGTGGTGTCCTTGGGTTTGTCCGGTAGCGTGTCGGCCAGGTGCTCGAGCAGGCGGATCCCGAGCGTGCGGCCAGTCTTCTGCAGGGCGGTCTTGCCGGCGATGTTTTCGGCCAGGTCGACCGCGCGGAGCGTCGCCTTGTCGGCGAAGACGGTCTTGCCGTCGGCCGGGCGGACCGCGCGGAGCTCGGTGCGGGCGGCGCAGGAGACCAGGTTGCCGATGCGGGCGGCGTATTCGCTGAAGGCCTCGCCGACGATGGCCAGATCGACACCAGGCAGCGGCTTGCCGCGACCACTGCTGGTGGCTGCACTCCAGCCGGCCAGGTCCTGCTCGGCGACATCGACGACTTTGAACCCGCACGCCAGCAGCATGTTCTTCAGCTCGGTCTGCACGGCCGGGTCGATGGGCCTGGTGGGCATGGGGGTGATGTGCCGCTCGGTGACGACGATCGCGACGGTCGGCAGCTGCTTGCCCGCCAGGCGCTGTTTGAGCTGGGGCAGCGGATCGGGGGTGATGTCGTCGCGGGCGACCAGCTTGTTGCCGCGGGTCATCAGCCGCTCGGAGACCTTCTCGACCAGGTCCATCATCATATCGCCGATGTCGCCGCCGGCGCCGCCCTTGACGAGCACGCCCTCGACCAGGCTGGTCTCGGTGCCGATGAGCTTGGCGGTGACGAACATCTTGTCGCCGAGCGGGAAGGCCTTGCCTGTGATGATCACCTTCGCCCCGACGAGCTTGCCGATCTGGATGGACTGCTCGGTGCTGACGGCGCCGGTCAGGGTGAGCTCCTGCTCGGTAAGCAGCCGGTCGAGAGAGGCGCGGTCGACCAGGGTGAACTCGCCCAGGCCGGACAGCGCGGCCGTCAGCAGCTCGGCGATCTGCCTGCCGAGCTCGGGATTGCCCGCCGAGGCGGCGTCGAAGTCCAGCACCGCCACAGGGATGCCCGTAACGGGCGGGGCGACGGGCTGACTGGCTGCACCGGGCGTCTGCGCGGTTGCGGCGGCATTCAGGCCGAACTGCATGACGACTGCGACCAAAGTTGCGATGGCGGCACGTTTCATCTGGCACCTCCCGGCAGCGCGATGACGGATGGCGCTGCCTTTTTCTGCGGAACGGGTTCAGGCCGGCGCTGGCTCGGTGGCGGCGTCGGCTCGGGTCGGGTAACAAGGTAATCCAAAGAGTTGCGCAGGAACAGCTGGCTGCGCGGGTCGTCCGTCCAGTCGCCAAAGGGCATCTGGCACAGCACCAGCCGGCCCTTGCCGTCGCTGCGAACAACGAGCAGGGCGTCGGTGGGCACGGGCTCTTCGCCCGGGGTCTCGCGGGGCCAGCCGGCGACCACGAGGGCGGCTTCGTCGGCCGGCAGCTGCAGCGCCCAGAGGTTATCCTGCCCGAGCAGGAAGCTGCGCAGGGCCTGCCGGTCGAACTGGTGCAGCAGCGGGTGCTCGAGGTCGTACTCGATCCGCTGGGGCACCGGCCGGGCCAGCAGCGGGTAGCCCGCCAGCCGGTCGCGAACCTGCTGCTGGAACACCATCACGCTGCCGCCGCCGGTCACCTGGCCGAGCAGCGCGGCTTGCGCGAACGTCCGGTCGCTGATCCGGCCGGGGCCGACCAGGACAATCTCGGCCCTGGCGAACGCCAGCTGGTCGCCCTGTTGCACCCGGGTAAAGGCGATGCCGGCCTGCTCAAGGGCGGCGGGCAGGCCGTCGGAACTGTCCCAGACGACGAGCCGGCGGCCGGCCAGCCGCTGCTTCACGCCGGCCAGCAGGTCTTGCGGGTACGCATGGATCGTCTGGCTGCCGCGAGCGATCTCGCGGTCGTTGGCGAGCAGGCGCCAGTCCCACTGAAACGCCGTGGGCACGCGAACCTCAGGCAGCGTGATGCGGATCGTGCTGGGCGGGTTGGCCGGATCGACCGCGACTACGCCGCTGGCCACGCCGATAGTCCCGAACGACAGGTCCCACGCCAACGCAGCCCGCGGCAGGTCGGCGTCGATCGCCCAGCGGGCATCGATCGTGCCGGTGCGGCCGCCGAACCAGTAGCCCTGGTTGCTGAGCACGAGGACCAGGATGGCACCGGCGGCGGTCATCATTTCGGCTCCGCAGAAGAGGCCCGACTGAAGGCGATCTTGATCTGGTATTCGCCCGCCGAGGTGACCATCTGCCCGGCATTGAGCACGTCGCCCGGTCGGGCCTGCAGGCTGGTCGCGATCGCCGCGAGGGCCTCGCTGGGCTGGTTGAGCTTGAGCAGCTCCGCCCAGAGGCTCAGACGCGGGTTGTCCCCGGCCGTGGTGCCGATGTGGTAGCGCAGGTTGTGGCCGCTTGTGATGGGGACGGTCAGTTCGGCAGTCTGGCCGGCCACGACGACGAGATCGGCGTTGGAGACGATCGCGTCATTTTTCAGGACGGTCAGGCGAAGCAGCAGCAGCCGTGTCCGCATGGTCAGCGGGGCGGGAGCCAGCCCGACGTCGGAGGTGTGTTCGCCCGTGAGCATCCAGCTCGCCCGCTCGTCGAACGAGGCCGAGACCTGGTCGAAGGCCCGGACCTGCTGAGCAATCTCCTGGTCGGTGAACCGCAGGTTGGCGGAACTGGGGTTGGTCGGCGTTTCGGTCGTCATGCCCGAGACCGTTGCGACAGGGCGGCTGCCGGCGGATCGGGCGTACAGGCCCCAGCCGATCGCTGCCAGCGCCACCGAGGCGGCCAGGGCGGCGATCCGCAGAAACGGCAGGATGCGCGGACGCGGTTGCCATGCGGCAGTCTGCGCGGCCGTCTCTTCCAGGTAGTCGGCAAGCCGGTGCTGGAAGGCGTCCCAGCCGAGTGCGGGCTCGGCCGATTCACTGGGCATGCCGATCGTGGCGCGGAGGCGGTCGTAGTCGGCCAGTGCCTTGCGGCAGGCGGGGCAGTCGGCGGCGTGGGCGAGGATCCGGGCAAACCGGTCGCGCTGCCCCTGGTCCCAGTCCGTTTCCAGGAGGGCGGTCTGAATCGCGTCGCAGGTGAGGGGTTCGTGCGGCATCATGCTTCCACCTGTACATCGATCAACAGCTCTCGCAGCCGGCTCAGCCCTTCGTGCAGGCGGCGCGAGACTTCCGAAGCACTGCAACCGAGAAGGTCGGCGACCTCGTTGCCCTTCAGGCCGTTCATGGTCCGCAGCACGACGACGAGGCGGACCGGTTCGGCCAGTTGCGTGAGGGCCTCCTCGACGACGGGCCGCAGGAGGGGCTCAGGACCGCCGTGGTGCATTTCGGCCTGCTGCCGGCAATCGGCGTGGACCTTCTGTTCGGTCTTGCGCCGCCGGGCGATCCGCAGGCTCTCGTTGACGACCACGCGGGCGATCCACGGCCGCAGAGCCCCGGCGTCGCGGATACTGTCGCGCTGCTGCCACGCCTTGAGCAGGGCCTGCTGGCAAACATCCTCTGCGGCGTGGGCGTCGCGCAGGACCCCGTACGCCAGGCGGAAGAACAGCCGGCTGTGCCGGGCGATCTGCTCGGCCAACAGCGACTTCCAGTAGATGTCGGGCGCCTCGCGTCCGTTCACCGACAGACTCCCTCACGTTGTTGCTACCTACAGGATGCACGAGCGGGGGGGATTTTTCCAGGGAATGGGCGGGATGGTGCTGCGGCAGGAGGGCGACGGTGGTTGTCGGCCGTCAGAGGGCGGGGCATATCTGTGGGACGAGACCGTCGTCGGCTGCCACCTGTGACCCGGCAGAATTCCTGTATTGTTTCCCGCAAATCCGCTATGCTTTGCGCATCCGGATGGGTAGACAAGGTCGTGCCGGGAGCGCTCTGCGCGGGCAGGGCCCCGGGCAATCCGACACGTTTGTGATGATTTGCATCTCCAGAGTTCCGGGAGTCGCGCATGCGCTTGATGTTGCTCACTACGATCGCCGCGGCAATGGCTGTCTTGTATCTGCCCGGTCCGGCCAGCGCCGGCGAACCGTACACCCGCTGGGCGATTCTGTCGTCGCCCGAGCTGCAGGAGTCCGGCCTGGCGGACCTGGTGACGGCCGAACTGTCGCAGGTGAAGGGGGTGCAGCTCGTCGAGCGCGACCAGTTGGCGGCGGCGATGAAGGAGCTGGAGCTGGATGCCGTGCTGGGCGAGGCGGATGTGCGAGCGCGGCTGCGACTGGGGCGGCTGGTCAAGGCGGATGCGCTGATCGTCCTGACGACGGTCGCGGTGGCCCCGGAGGCATTGACCGAACAGCCGATAACTCCAGATGCGTCGGCGCTGACCGAGCCGGCCCGGCAGGCGGATCCCCTGGTGAGCACCGGGCAGGGCCGTCGCCGGCCATCGCGGTCCAGAACGTTCATCAAGATCGTGATCGCGGACTGCCAGCAGGGGGCCCGGCTGAGCATCGACTTTATCGCGCGCGAGCCGTCGCAGGAGGCCGACGCATCGCGTCGGGTGGTCCAGGCGGTCGAGCGGGCCCAGAGGCGGTTCCCCTCGGGCATCGAGAAGGTGATCGGCCTGTCGCACTTTGTCTGCCGCAACTTCACGCATGACTATGACCGGTACCAGGCCGGCTTCGCCTACCTGCTGGAGAGCGGACTTTCGCGCATGCCGGGGGTGGCGGTCATCGAGACGGAGCAGGCCCGGTCGATCCGGCGCGAGAACGAGATGGCTGGCGACGACGGCGTCGCGCGGGTGCTGCCGCTGTTCGTCGAGGGCGAATACGAGATCGCCCGAACCGATGGCAGCGGCACAGAAGTTGTGACCATCGAGGTCCGCGTCCGTGACGGGGCCGGCCGGCAGCGGACGATCCGGCGGCAGGCCCTGGCAATGGCGGCGGCCGCCTCGTTCCTGGCATCGGAGTTGCCGGGGCAGGTCCTGGATTCGGCGGGGGCGTCGAGTCAGCCGTTTACGCCCGCCCAGCAGTTCGAGGCACTGGTGGCCAGGGCGGAGGCCTTCGCCCTGCTCGGCTCGTTCGAGGAAGCGGCGTGTCTGCGGGAGGCCGCTCTGCTGTTGGACCCGGACGCGTCGGACCAGCGGATCAAGGCGGTCGAGGAGTACACGCACACCGTCTGGGCGCCGCTGCCGGACGAGGTGAGCAAGTGGTGGGTCAATGAAAAGGCGTACCAGTCCGCCTGTGCGCATCGCATGGGGTACTGGCGGCTGGCGCTGGAGCACCTGGAGCGGGTGGTGGTGAACCAGAAGCTGGATCAACTGGTCGCTTTGCGCCTGGCCCGCAACCTGCTGTCCGAGTATCGGCACGCGGCGAAGGAGCAGTACGCCAGGTACGAGGATCTGCCAGCCATCGAGCAGGTGCGCCGGGCATTCCTGCTGAAGGTCTATCCCCGGATCCTGGACCTGCCTGTCCCGCAAATGGGGAAGGTAAAGCCCGCATATGCCAGGTACTTGCTCTATGGCTCGTGGAATGCGTTTCTTTTCGATGCTGCGTTCGCACCCTTTGCCGGAGAGCCTCTGGATATCTCGCGAGACGGCGACTTTATGCTGCAGATTCTGAGAACGACGCGGCCGGACATTGGCCCCCCAAGCAGGAGTTGCATGATCTGCCTTGACAGGATCTCAGGGGCAGCCGTCGCCAGGGAGGATGCGCGGGCGGGATGGCTCGATTTCATTGACAAGCTGGCCAACTCGCAGGTGCCTCAGCGTGACCTGCTTGTCCGCTACTGTCGTCTCGTATACAAAACCGCGTACTTCCACTCGCATCCGGATTCGGTCGATGCTGGTGCCTTGGCCGATGCTGATGCCCTGGTTGCCGATGGGAAGGCCTATCTGGACACTATTGAGGTCAGTTCTCATGCGCTCTTTATTACGAAAGTGGAAGGCTTGCGGGATATGCTGCAACGTTCTGTGAAACTCCAGGTGGGAGCAGAATCCGCAGCCTCTCAGCCTCCAGTGGAACCCGCCGCCACCCAGGCGTCTGATGGACTGGTCAGCCGGTTACGCTTCGTGCCGGTGGAGCTGAGGGTTCGTGAAGGGGACAGACCGGATCCTCTCAACCAGCCCCTCCAGGAGATGTTCGACCACGTCTGGCGCTGCACGGATTCGCTCGACGTCTTCACCTCGCAGAGACGCGCCTACCTGATGCGGACCCGGGGCCTGCTCGAGCCGCTCGCCCCGGATGAGGAGTACCGCGCCATGGATGTGAAGTGGGACGGGCGGTTCATCTGGATCGCCGTGCGGGAAAAGGGGCTCTGGGTGTTCCGCTCCGACGGGCGGCGACTGGCGCAGATCGGCGAGGCACAGGGGTTGCCGCCGATTGAACGCGATCGCGCTATCCCCGTGCGCCTGCACCCCCTCTCCCCGGGCCGGGTCCTGGCGATCGGCAATTACGGGCTGCACCGGCGGACGTGGTGCGCGGCGATTACGCTTGATAACGACGAGGCGGCCGTCAGCTTGATCTACACCGCCAAACGGGTCTTGCAGGAGCGGGAGGACCGCGAACCGTTCAGCCGAAGCCTCGATGTGATCTTCGTCCCGACCTGGCTGCTGCAGTGCCCGGACCCGCAGGACCCATCGCGGCAGGTCCTGCTTGTCGGCAGGCCGATCTTCCAAGACCCGCGCCGCCGGCAGGGGCCTGCCCTGCAAATCGATCTGCAGACGCTGAAGGTGTCCCTGACAGACTATGACGCACCATACGATGGTTTCTCGGCCGGGGGCGGGGTCTGGAGGATCTTCTCGTGGCACCAGCCAAAACGCAGTGTGTTGTCCCAATGGCGCGGGCCGGGGAATGCCAACGAGCAGGACAAGATCTGGCGGACCCTAACGGAACTGCCGAACACCGAATGCGCGCCGCCGTACTTCACCAACCAAACATTGCTTTGCGGAGACTGGCTGGTATGGAAGCGGGTCGCGTGGTCCCGTGTGAATATCAAGACAGGCCAGTTCGAGTGGCTGAATAAAGGGCTGTTGCCCGAGGATCGCCGCTTCTCCCATAACGGCATCTCCGGCCACTACGGCATTCTCTGCTGGGGCAGCTCGGTGTCGCAACCAGTGTACCAGGTCTTCGTCGAGGATTCGCCGACCATCCCGCTCGACGCGTGGGCGAACTTCGACCCGGATCTGGCTGTTCCCAGGCCAGTGCGTCGGAACCAGAACAAGCGAGAGGCCGACAAATGAGGGCGCTGCACGCAGTACGGATTGTCTTGTGGATTGCTCTGCTACCCGCGGGCGCTTTCGCGGCCGAACCTGATTCGGGCCTCTCTCGCTGGGCAATCATCGCAAGCCCCGACGCCCGGGCCGACGGAATGGATGACCTGTTGACGGCCGCGATGAGCGAGCAGGAGGGGCTGTACCTGCTGGAACGCGACCGCTTGGAGGCGCTGCTGGACGAGGCCTCCCTGCAGCAGGTGCTGGGGGGCGACGACGTGGCCGGCCGGCTGCGGGTGGGCCGGCTGCTGCGGGCCGATGCGCTGATCCTGCTGCGGGTCGAGGCGAATCCGGCCGCCGCGGCGAGGGCGGCGGATCGGGAGGATGGATCGTCGCCGGTGACGGACGATCGTAGCCAGGCGCCACCGGCAGCAGCCAATGGCAGCAAGGGACCGCCGACCGCCGGCGCAGACGGCGGGGAGGCGTCGGCCGAAGGCGGCGCGGCAGACGTGCCCGAAAGGCTGCTCCGCGTGGTCATCAGCGACTGCCGGCAGGGCGCCCGGCTGCGGACGGAATATCTCCCCTACCGGCAGGAGGACGTGCCGGAGCTGGTCGGCCGGATCGGGCGGATGGTCCGCCAGGTCCGCGAGCAGTTCCCTGCCGGCGTGCAGCGGATGATCGGGGTGGCCCCGCTGGTGTGCCGCAACCTGGTCCACGACTACAACCAGTACCAGGACGGCTTCGCGCAGCTGCTGGGCAGCGCCCTGACCTCGCCGGGCACGGCGGTGATCGAGGTGCAGGAGGCCCGGGCGATCAGTCGGGAACGGGCCCTGCCGGGCGAGGCGGGCATCCAGCGGGTCGTGCCGCTGCTCGTCGAGGGCGAGTACGAGGTGCTGCGGCCGGAGACGGCGGCAGCGGCGACTGGACCTGCGGGCGTAGTGCCAACCGCTGCAAAGCCTGCAACCGAGGGGGCGGCGGCGACAGAGCCTGCTGGACAGGGGGCAGATGCGACAAGGCCTGCGGACGATGCGTCGGCCACCACGCAACCCGCTTCCAACCTTGCTTCGCGGGGCGAGCCCCATGTACGGCTGTCGATCCGGCTGGTGCGCGACGACGACGCGGTGCAGGCCCTGGACACAACCCTTCCGCTGGCACTGGCGGGGCAGTTTTTCGCCCAGCAGGTTGCGCCAACCATCCTGAAGGCGACCGGTGGTGCGGGGGCGGCTTCCCTTTCCCCGCAGGTCCAGGCTACGCGTCTTGGCGCTCGCGCCGAGACCTTCTCGCGCCTGGGCATGTACCGCCAGGCGATCGGCCTGCGCGAGGCGGTGCTGCTGATCGACCCGGACGCCCACGCCCAGCGCGTGGAGCTGCTGGATGACTATGTGCAGGACGTGAAAGTGCCGCTGTCGCAGCAGCCGGAATTCTTGCGAAACGCCCATCGCCGCAAGCCGCTGTCAGCAGAGATGGTGGCCGCCCACGACGCCTGGTGCGCCGCGAGGGTCGGCCTGTTCCAGTGCTGCATGAACCACCTGGAGTACCTGGTCCGTCACCGCGGGGTCACGCGTCGTGCCGCGGTGTTGCTGACCGACGCGATATTCCGTATCGCCCCCGCGGTGGCCAGGGAGCACCTTGATCGGGTCCGGCCGCTGCTGACCCCGCTCGAGCCGCAGAAGAAGCGGTTCCTGGCGGAGGTCTACCCGCAGATCCTCACGCTCGACGTGGAGGGCGACGATGCCGGCGCCCGCAGCCTCGCCAAGAACCTGGCGACGCATCACTGGCGGGGAACGCTGATCGACTGGTGCTTCTTTCGCTTGGACGGCCTGACGGCTGGCAAGGAGGACCTGGACTTCGCCTTTGAGATGCTGACGGCGACGCCGGCCGCCCACAGCGCGCGGTTCCTGGGCCTGGCCGGCCTCATGAAGTGGCAGGAGATGGCCCTGCAGCGCATTCCCTACTCGGACCCCGGCACCAGCGGTCGGATGGGCGACTCCGCGGGATGGCGATACACGCACGAGGAGTACCTCGACTTCTGCCAGCGCCTCGTCGGGACGGCCAAGCCTTGGCTCGTCATATACGGGCGTTACGGGTTGCTGGAGCGGGCGTTTGCCAAGGCGAGCCCGGCCCGACAGGTCGACCAGGAGATGCTCGCCGAGGCAGATGCCCTGGTGGACCTGTATATCGATGTTCAGAAACGGTCCGGCAAGTCCTACATCGTCCGCGACGACGATATCATCCAGCTGCGCGACCGAATCCGCGAGGCCCTGGCCGATACGCCGATCGCCGCGCCGGCGGCCGCGGCTTCACAGTCGGTGACAGTGGCTTCCGCGGGGGTGGCGGATCGGCCGGACGAGCAATTGGGCGAACCATACCTGCCGCAGGTGCTCTATCGGCCGATCGACATTTCGGTTGAAGCGGCGGCAAAGCTGAAGGGCCCGAAAACGCCCTACACGTCTTCTGCGAACGAACCGTCGAAACCGCTGCTGCCCGGCAAGCGCCTGCGGGTGCGGCAGTGCGGTCCGGACGTGGATGTCTATTTGACCACGGAGACCGTTGCCATCATGCGGCAGAAGGGGCGCCTGGAGGTGGTCTACCGCGACGAGCGCGGCCGCGTCAGTGACGCCTGCTGGGACGGCGAGCGGGTCTGGGTGGCGTCGGTGGGGGACGGGTTGTTCGTACTGACCCCGGACGGGGACGGGTTTCACCTCGCTGATGAGAACATCCCGTATTCGTGGATCGACGTCCATCTGCAGCCTCTGGGGCCGGGTCGGGCCCTGGCGGTATTCCTGTACAGCGAGACGTTCCGCCTGCAGGTGCTGCTGCTGGAATCGACCGGGCGGAAGCTGCGGGTCCGGCCGCTGCCGGTCGAGCCGGCGCCGTCGGCGCCTGAAGAACGACGCGACTCCGACAGGCGATGGGACCAGTGGTATCCGCCGCTGTCGTGCGTGGTGCATGCGGCTGGCACGGATCCTGTACTGCTGATCGGCGAGCGCAACTCCCGGGCGCCGGGTCTGCCGCTGGCGGTCGACATGGAGACCCTGCAGGTCGCTCCGGCTGACTGGGGGCAGGGCCCGGACCGGTTGCTGTACAGCTCGGGCGAGGCCCTCTGGGGGTGCACCGGCGGCCAGCTCTACCGCGGCGTGTGTCCGGCAGGGACCCCGCTGCGCGACACGCGGTGGGAGGTGGTCTACGATTGGCCGGCCTTGCATCCCCAGTATGGCTACGGCAGATCGATCACGCCATTCCGCGTGGTCCGTCCGGAGGGCGACGGGGTCTATGCCTACTGCGGACAGTGGTATCGGATCCAGCCGGGCGGCATGTTCCACGAGCTAATCGAGCCAATGCCGGTCGGCGGCGAGCGGCCTCGCATCGAGGTCATGCGCTGCGTGGATAGCGCGTACTATGGCAAGCTCCTGCTGGCCCGGGACGATCGGGTCTGGCAGGTCGAACTCCGGGAACCCCGCCGGCCCGCGACCGGGCCGGGCGAGCCCCTGCGCTGGGCGGTCCTGACCGATTCGATCGGCCGCGAGTACGGCATGAGGAAGTACTTCGCCGACGGGTTGCCGGATGCCGCAGGCTCGTCCTCGCCGCCGATCTACATGCAGGTGGATCTGAAAGACTTCGAGGCCGCCGCAGCCGATGGGTTCGCCGTTCGCCGCGGATTCGCTGGCGCCTGTCGGGCGGACCTGCTGCTGATCGTCCAGGACTACGAAGTCGACGCTTCGGAATCGTCCAACCGGTGGGGCGTCGCCGAACAAGGGTATCGACTCTCCGTCTACGACGGCCGCACGGGGATTCGCCTGCTGACGGAGAAGGCGGCTGCTGTGCGCAACAAGATGCAGGAGCGGATGCAAGGGGCTGCCGCCGTGCTGCGCCGGCTGGTCACGCAAATCGGCGGGCGCCCCGTCCGCGTGGTGGGGGTTGGGCCGCTGGAGACGGACGACACGTTCAACCAGAGCCTGTCCGCGGGCGTAAGCGAGCTGCTCGCCCTCATGACGTCCAGCCGTACGGACGCGATCTCTATCGACCCGCAGGAGGTCCGACCTGCACTGACCGAGAAGATCGAGTCGGCGGCGGGGCGCTGCCAGGTTCACCCGGTCCTGGTCGAGTTGGCATGTACTGCCGGCCAGCAGGATGAGGAGCAGCAGTCCTTGGCGATCCGATTGCGGATCCGGGATTCGCAAACCGAGCGCTCGGCGGATCTGTCCGGCTCGCCGCGGGAGGTGCTGCTGCAGGCATGGCGGGAGATGGTCGATGCCGCGCCGCACGGGCACGCGTACCCTGACGAATCGAAAGCCCTCGACGACGCCCTGCAGGTCCTGCTGGCCAGGGCCGGGCAGTGCATCGAGCGCGAGGATCGCGAAACCGGCTGTGCCATGCTGGAGGCGTACCTGCTCGTCCGGCCGGACGCAGCCGACGTCCGCGCGCAGTTCCTCCTGGAGCAGGGGGCCCTGCTGGCGACGCCGCCGGCGTGGCAGGTACGCAAGCAGCGGCCCCTCGCCGAGTACCAGCGATGGACGCGCCGGCAGGCGGATCGCTGGCAGGCGATGGTGCAGCAGTACCGGCTGGCGCTGCGCCGCGACCAGATCAGTTTCGAGTCGGCCGGGCGGCTTCTCGACATGGTCATGGACCTGCCCGGGGCGACCGGCTGGGGACGCGATCTCCCCTTGGTGGCCGACCAGCGGCGACGCCTGATCCTGGAGGTCATGCCGCTGATCGAAGGGCTGTCTCATTCGGACGACCGGAATCGGTACGCCGGCCGGTTCCTGTACGCGTACCTGCTGAATCAGGCCGTCAGGACACCGTCAGGGCGATACACCCGCGAGGACCTCTCGTGCATCCTCCGCCTGATGACGGACGTGTTGCCGGGGGTCTTCGGTGCGGCCCTGCCTGAACGTCTGGCGCAAAGGGACCCGTGGCCCGGCGTGGACGAGGCTTGCCAGCGGGAGTTTCTCCACTCCCTGCTCACTTCGAAAGCCCCGGCCGCCGTCCTGATGGGCAGGTGGGCCGGCCTGTGCCGGCGGTACTATGCAAAGCAGTTCGACCAGGTCCTGCTGCAGGACATCGATGTCCTGGCGGCCGACCACCAGGCGTTCCTGAAGACCAGCCCCGACAACAGGAGTCCCGGCGACCTTGGCGGCGATCTGCAGGCGCTGCGCTGGCGGGTAGAGGCGGGGCTGGCGGGCAAGGTCACCGCGACGAGCCCGCCGGTGTTCGCCGCGACAAGGACGCTGGGGCCCCAGATCGAGTTCCACCCGATCGACCTGCGGGTCCGCCGGCTTTCCGGCAAGACCGTGCCGTTCGAGGAGGTAGCCAGAGAGTTCCCCGTTGTCCACCGGTTCCGTGCCAGCCGGATGCATCTCCATCGGTGCGATGACACGACCGACCTGCTCTACAGCCGGCGGCACGTGCTGGTGATGCGGCAACCGGGGCTGGCCGACGAGGTGTTCGTCGATGAGGGCGACTCGATCACGGACGCCTGCTGGGACGGCCGGAACATCTGGGTTGCATACGGAAAGCAGGCGCGCATCGCTGTCATCTCGGGCGATGGAAAGCGTGTCGGCGAATTTGGCGAACCGCAGGGACTCCCGCCGGCTGACAAGGCCCTGCTGCTGTGCCCGCTCGGACAGGGGCGGGTCTTCGCCTGCGGTGCATTCGGCGAGCCGGTTCGCTCGTGGTGTGCGGTCCTGGACCTGGCGGGCCCCGGCGTGCGGGTCCTTCACCGGGCGACCGGAGTGGTGGATCCGCGCACCAGCCAAGGGCAGATGACCTACGGCGGCACCGACGAAGAGAAACGCCGGAGACTCGAGGGGCCTCCGATCGACACGGCCTTCTTTCCCATCTGGCTGCTGCCGTTGACCCGACCGGGGCAGAGCGCTCCCGAGGCGGTGCTCGTCGGTCGCAGCCCAAACGACAACGGCCTCAGCAGCATCTGGCCGCTTCGGGTCGACCTGGACGGGGACGTGTCGTGCTTTGACGTGCAGTACGATTTCCCGCTGCCGCACAGTCTCCGCCGTATCGCCAGCGGGGGGTACCTGTGGGCGACCGGCGGCTCCTCGATGTGGCAGTGGGCAGGCCCGAATCGCCACTGGCCGGACGGGCTCGCCTGGCGACAGGTGCTCCAGCGCCGCCTCTGGAGCGCGTCGCAGCTGACCAACCAAAGCGTTCAGACGGGCGAGACGGTCCTGCCGCTGGGCGATCGCGTGTACGTGGCTGGCTGCAAGGTACTCCACGTCGAAAACCACAGGGCAAGCGCCATCGGCACCGCCTGGGCCGCGTGCGATCCGGCCGAGGCCACGTGCCGGCTGCTGTTGCCGGCGCCGCTCGAGCAGGGAGGCATGGGCGGCATCAGCGTCCACTACGGGCTTGTCGGCTGGGGGTGGGATCGCCGCGCGGCAGCATCTCAACAAGAAATCCAGAGGGGCGGCGACCCGAAGCCCCCGCCGTTCAGGCTGTACCGCGTGACGGTGGGCGACGAAGGGGAGCCGGGTCCATGAGGATGGCATTCGTGGTGTGGGGCGTCTTGTGTACCCCCTTGCTGCCCGTCGGCGCTTTCGCGGCCGAGCCGGGTTCGTCCCTGTCGCGTTGGGCGATCATAGCGAGTCCCGACGTGCGGGTCGATGGACTGGACGATGTGCTGACGGCCGCGCTGAACGAGCAGAAGGATCTCGACCTGCTGGAACGCGACCGCTTGGAGGCGCTGCTGGACGAGGCCTCCCTGCAGCAGGTGCTGGGGGGCGACGACGTGGCCGGCCGGCTGCGGGTGGGCCGGCTGCTGCGGGCCGATGCGCTGATCCTGCTGCGGGTCGAGGCGAATCCGGCCGCCGCGGCGAGGGCGGCGGATCGGGAGGATGGATCGTCGCCGGTGACGGACGATCGTAGCCAGGCGCCACCGGCAGCAGCCAATGGCAGCAAGGGACCGCCGACCGCCGGCGCAGACGGCGGGGAGGCGTCGGCCGAAGGCGGCGCGGCAGACGTGCCCGAAAGGCTGCTCCGCGTGGTCATCAGCGACTGCCGGCAGGGCGCCCGGCTGCGGACGGAATATCTCCCCTACCGGCAGGAGGACGTGCCGGAGCTGGTCGGCCGGATCGGGCGGATGGTCCGCCAGGTCCGCGAGCAGTTCCCTGCCGGCGTGCAGCGGATGATCGGGGTGGCCCCGCTGGTGTGCCGCAACCTGGTCCACGACTACAACCAGTACCAGGACGGCTTCGCGCAGCTGCTGGGCAGCGCCCTGACCTCGCCGGGCACGCGCAGGCTGGCGTGGCACGCTCGGCGACTTGCCTTTTGTGAACGAAGCGGAAGAGGTCCTCGGCGGTGACGGCTGGCGGCAGTTGTCGGCCCGCGATGCCCCATGGGACCAGCAAAATGCATCTTTCGAATTGGTCTGCGACCAAAGATGGAGCTGCGTTGTAAGGTTATAGATGGCAATGTTTTACGTACACTTGGACCTCTCTCTTGGTGCGACCAAGGAAAGAGAGATCCGGGCGGCAAATGAGAGACGATATCCGTAACGAAGGGGGGAAAACCGGAGTAGTCGCGATCAAGGAGACTGGCGGACGACACTGGCAAGCATATTTCTCAAAGCCTTTGTGAATAGGGAGTTAACGCGATCACCGGCGGGCGGGCAACCTGTGGACTGCACAGGCCAGAGACCCTTCCGCCGGCGGGAGGGTACTGGAGCAGACGGTCCAGCCAACGAAACCATCTGCATTCTCAGTTGCAGTGAGGGCCATGGCTACTGCCATGCCCGTACCCGATGCAAGCTTATGAGCGCTATGGGGCCTGTCGTGGATGACGATTCCGAGTCAAACCGCTCACCTATGATCCGGGCGCAACCCCGATTCGGTCGGGAGCCGAGGCGGCGTACCGGGCGTGTCGGCCCGCAAACTCTATCTCCGCCGTCACCGCCCCCGCAAGGGCAAATCGTATGGTGGCAGGCGGATCGCCCGGTGCGAAGGAGATCCCCAGAGTCACTCCTGCATCGTCTTTCTGGACGTCAAAAGATGCCTTGCAGTCGGAGGCTTTACCCTCTGCCAGGCCGGCGTGGATCACCGTGAGAAAACAGTCTCGCTGTGCGGACACCCGCGGCGAGATCTCCAGCCGCCAGCAACCGACCTCATCGTGCCCATGTTCGGGAGGAAGATTGGCCCCGCGGCCGTCAGGCATCGGGTCGACCCACCACTCGTATCCCTTGCCTCCCAGTGCGCGGACCTGGCGTTTCCCGGGCAGCAGCGGCCAGACAGTGATCCGGCCCCGGCCACTGCGGAACCGGAACGGTCCCTCGGCCGGCAGCCGCCGCCGCCCAGGTTGCGTCTTCCGCCAGCGCCCGCCGCTGCGGTACAGCGGGGCATCCATCGTGTGCAGCAGCCATGTCTTGGCGAACTCCTCACGCGTTGCCTCAACGCGATCGAAGATCACGATCCAGTCAGGCTTGAGCAACACGATCTGCCGCACGGCCTCCTCCACCCGGCGAGAGGGATTGTCGCCGAGCCCTGACCACGGCCAGGTATACGCCGGGGTGGCGTCGCCCGCGATGTAGTCGAAGGCCGGCGACGACTCGAACGCCAGCATGGAGCCCACGTTGAACTCATTCTGGAGCTGGGCTTGGCGTTCGACCGACAGGGGGGTGTGCGGCTCGCCCGTTCGTTCGTGCGGCGGGGAGTAACTGACGGTGACGATCCGCTGCCCGCCATCGTTGGCCACCGGCTGCCCGAAACGCCCGAGCCAGTACGGTTCGCTGTCATTGCGGACGAGGATGCAGTTGTGGGCCAGCGTGCGGGTGGCGTAGTGCGGCCGGTGCGGCACGTGGTAGTGCCCGCCCCCGGAGTCGATCGCCAGAGGGCCGCCGCGAAAAACCGTGAAGCTGCCGTGGTCGAGGTGGTTGTGCCACCCGCCGTGGCGTCCACACCGGAAAGTCAGCAGCGTGGCGTCCTCGTCCCAGCCGCTGCGCAGGATCGCCACGCCGTCGAGCAGTTCGGAGGCAGGCAGGAGCTCGATGCGAGGGTGGCGGCCGATGCTGGCGGGCTGCGGTTGGGCGTCCGGCCGAGCGCACAACAGGGCGTGGACCGGCAGCGGACCGAAGGTCTTCGGGGCAGTCGATTGCAGCATGGCGGCAAAGTCCGGATGCGGCCGGCGGGCGTGCAGGTGCAGCAGGCTGTCAGCCATCCTGCCGAACAGCCCGCCCGGGTAGGCATCGCCGAGGTAGACCGTCCGCCCGTCCGGCCGGAAGATCTGGAGGATGGCCTCGCCGGCCCTCTGGAGTTCGGGCCATACGAGGCCGCCCTGCATAGCTTCGCCAGCCGCGGCGGGGGCCGCCGACTGCCAGAAGGATGCCATCTTGACAACTTCCCAGCTATCAACGGCCATGTAGCTGCCCGTAGCCTCCTGCATGCAGCAGGCCCCGCGCCCGCCGTTTTCCCGCAGGGCCGCCGTCAGGCAGCGGGTGAACGGCTCGACCGCGTGGAAGTCCTGGAAGAAGGGGCCCTCGACCCGCAGGCCGGTGAAGTGGAGCTGCCGCATCGTTCGCAGGAGCGTGCCGTCCTCAAGGTCCGGAAGGTCGTCGCCGATGGCCAAGCCTGATGCCAGCACGCCCGCCTGCAGCCCCAGCGAGTAGTTGTGCCAGTCCTCGAGGATGTACCGGCCGCGGAGGTCATCCCATGCCCGTCGCCCGGCAAAGAGCACCAGCTTGGCGGCGTGACGGAGCAGGCCGCGTCGCCGCCACCAGTCGTGCAGCCAGCACCAGCCGTAGGCGATACGGTTTCGATCTTACTCGGCATCGATGGTTCCGCAATGACTTCCCCGGTCGGTACCGGTCCCAGGGCCTTGGCCACAAGCGGCCTCATCGCCGTGTGCACCTGCGTATCTTCCTGTTCGTCAGCGGGCGTTCGGCTGTTTGGCCAATCCTGGCGAACGCTCGTTGTGACTAACCCTTAAGGATGAGCCGCCGGGCCTGCGGATCGATGCCATAGTCGCGGAAGTTGAGGGAGACCGCCACGAAATCGTCCCGCTGGCGCTGCAGCTCGACGATCTGCTTGAAGTCCTGACGCCTGGTGTAGATGGGGCCGCGCTCGCGCACCGCCACCGGGAAGCCGCCGTCGTGGGCGAACAGATAGACGTACGGGGACAGGATGGCGCGCATGGGCGCGAAGTCGAAGACCGCCCGGTCGCTGCCCTCCCGGACGTGCTCGCCGACCTGCAGCCGGCTCGGGTCTGTGCCGTAAGGGGCAAAGCCGGCCATCCACTGCATGGACCGCTCCGTCGGCGTCTCCGAAGTTAATAGCAGCCCGGGATGGCGTCTGCGCAGCGTGTTGAAGATGATCTCCAGGCCGGTCCGGGTGTTGCCGTTGGCCGGGTCGTTCGGCTGGCCGTCGATGGAGTCGAACATGAAGCCGTCCACCCCCAGGCCGACCAGCCGGCTGAGCCCCTTGAGCACGTGCTCGCGCCAGGGCTTGTAGTTCGGGTTGAGCAGGCCGATGGGAATGGGGAAGGCGTATTCCCGTCCCGCCGCCGGCCAGTGCGCCTCGCGCCAATAGCCAGTGCGGATGATGGCGGGGAAGAACTTCTCGCGGTACTCGCGCAGCGTCTTGTCGAGCATATAGACGCCACTGTGCAGGACGACGCGGAAGCCCCGGTTGTGGGCCGTGGCACACAGGCGCTTGAGCCCCGTGTCACCACCGTTGCGCCGGCCGGTCTCATACAGGCCGTTGCGCGGTCCGTAGCCGTCGTCCCAGCCCATCAGGTAGAGCATGGTATCTCGCGGCGCTCCGATCCGCTCCAGTTCCGCCGTCACCCGCTCGACGTCCTGGAAGCTGTGGCACTGGGTGCCGTCGTTCTTGATCAGCCACAGGCCGATGATGGAACGGGTCCGGTGGAACCAGGCCGGGATGTTGGGGTTCTGCTCCCGCGGCGGCAACTTGAACTCGCGCCCGATCCAGCGGCCGTAGTCGGCGGCGGCTTCCTCGAAGGAGTCAAAGATCTCGATCTCGACCGGCGGCAGCCAGCCCGTGCGCTGCGGATAGGGCGACTTGACCTCCCAGCGCCAGTTGAGCGTCCAGCCCTGCTTCTCTTTCACGATCGTGCCGGCGGTGTAGGCTTCACCGACCTGCCACTTGCAGGCGAAGCGCAGCACCTTGTTCTTCCACTTGAACATCACCAGCTTCAGACAGCCGTACGTCATGTTGTTGCGCAGCACCAGGCCGGGGGCGGTCGAGGCCGGGTAGTGGACCTGCCAAGCCCAGAGCGAGGTCCCCCTGGGCAGCTTCACCGAAAAGCCTATCTCGTCGATGCCGAGGTTGTGATGAACCTTCAACGCAGCCCGCATGGAGACGGCGACGGCCCTGCCTCTGGGGGTGAGCTTGAACTCGCCGCGGCGTTTCTCGTCCTGGAGCCGTCCCGACACAGACTTCGTGCCGCGGTGGAACTTGCAGACCGGCACTTGCTGTCCAGACTGGATGTACCAGTTGATGGGCGTGGTGTGCCGGGCCGGGCCGAAATCGAATGTGATAGCCTTCCCACCTTCAAGGGTGCAGAATGGTCTGTGCGGAGAACCGGTTTCCTCGTGTTTCATGACTGCTCCTCGCGTTTAGCGAAAGGAATGTCAAAGGCACAACTCTACATGGACCCTGCGAGACAATCCACGCACACGAAGCCACGAGCCATACATGCCACACAGGGTCGCCGAAGTCGCCGTCGCTTCGGGTTCCGGCAGCATCCAGCAGTTCAACCGCGTCTTCCTCGTTGACCGGGTGCTCGCCCCCCGGTTGCCGCATCCAGGGCCACCGGGACGGAGCGAACGCGGCCGCTGCAGGCCCCTTGGCCCAGGCCGCAACGACCGGACAGGCCTGGCTCGTTCCCTGCGACCGCGATTCGGTGCCCGGCCGTCCCGCTTTCCGGGGCGTAAGGCCGGTCGACGGCTCCTTGACGCGGCGCCGCACGGTGGGTAGTCTCCCGCCATGATTATGTCCGACATAAAAAGGCCGGCTCCGCCGCGCGGGGCCGCGGCAAAGGTGCTCGGCTGGATCGAGGGCCACATCCGCGAGCAGGGGCTCGGCATCGGCGATCCGCTGCCGGGTGAGATGGAGATCGCCCAGCAACTGGGGGTCGGCCGCTCGTCGGTGCGGGAGGCGCTGGGCGCGCTCAAGACGCTCGACCTGGTCGAATCTCGGCGCAAAGGCGGGATCCGCCTTGTGCGCGACCCGGTATTGCTCGAACTCCGCCACTATTTCGCCCGCCGCCTCGACAGCCCCGAGCAGCAGGCCGAGGCGATGGAGTTCCGAGCCGCCATGGAGTGGGGGCTCGGACCGCTCATGCTCCGCAAGGCACGGCCGGGCATGGTTCACTCGCTACGGCGGATTGTCGAAGAAATGGAAGGCTCAACCCCGACTTGGGATGAAATTGCGGATTGCGAGATCCGCTTCCATTCCGGCCTGACCGCGACCTGCGGCAATCGGCTGGCAGTCCTCTTGTCGCACCTGTACGAACCCGTCTTCGCCCAGACGAGGACCAACAAGCCAACTCCCGCCGACGTGGCCGAGTGGGTGAGAGTCCATCGCGATCTCGTCGAGCCGTTGGCCCGACGCGACGAGCGCGAGTTCCTGGACGCGCTGCGCGCCCACACGCACGGCTACATGCGGTTGGCCGGCCGGCGCCTGCCCGGGAGACGCAAAGCATGAAACCCGGCATCTTCCGCCCCACCGGCGGCTTGGTGCGATCGGCTCGGCGCACAGCAAATCTGGCAGATCCGGCTCGTTTCGGCCTGCCGGATTCCCCTTGTCGGGATCGACGGGCTGTGCTCGATGCTGTGCCATGGAACCGCCCATGGCAACGAGGCCGCGCGAGGCGGGCAGGCGATGCGGTCTGGTGCCGCTACCGCCGCTGCAAACGGTTTGATCACGATCCAGGGACAAGGTGGCGAGGTTCCGGAACCGCATCCGAGTCGCGCAACAGGAGTTGTTTCGTTACCTTCCTGGAGTCGAGGGAACACTCTCATGCCATGCCAAGACGGATGGGCCGCTATCAACCTCGAGATGCCGCGCCGCGTGCCGCGCACGGAGTACTCAGCCGACGCGTATCACTGGGACTTGATCAAGGCTGTGACCGGCAGGGATGTGCGTGGTGCCTCCGCGGCTGAGCGTCAAGCGGCCAGCCTGGCCTTCAAGCGAGCCTGGAAGTACGATTTCGAGTGGTCTGTCCTGGTCCATGGCGATGTTCTGGCCAGACGGCACACGAACATGGGCCACGCCGATTACGCCGAAGGGGGCGCCGACCGCCAGGCCGCCGGCTCCTGCCCGTTCGAGGATCCCGAGGAAGTCCTGGGGCTGAACTTTTTCGCCACGTACGGGACCATCGACCAAGCCGAATGGACCCGGAAATTCGAGCAGCACTACCGGGCGCAGGCCGGGCACCCCGACTGCGACTGGGTGTGCATGACCGGCATCTACGTGACCCTGCTCTCCGGCCTCATCGACATCCTCGGCTGGGACATGCTGCTGCTCACGGCCGGCACCGACCCGCAGGGGTTCGGAGAGGTGGCCAACCGCTACGCCGCCTGGATCCAGCAGTACTTCGACGCCCTGGGCAGGGCGGACGTCCCCCTGGTGATGATCCACGACGACATCGTCTGGACCTCGGGCCCTTTCATCGCCCCCGACTGGTACCGCCGGTACGTGTTTGCCAACTACCGCAAGCTCTTCGCGCCCCTGCTCGCTTCCGGCAAGAAGATCGCCTACACCTCCGACGGCAACTACAGCATCTTCTTGGACGACGTCGTCGCCTGTGGTGTGCACGGGCTCGTGATGGAGCCGTCCACCGACATGCACGCCTTCGCGGAGAAGTACGGCCGGAGCCATTTCTTCATCGGGAACGTGGACACCCGTGTGCTGCTCACCGGCAGTCAGGCCAAGATCCGCGGCGAGGTTGAACGCTGCATGGCGATCGGCAAGAACTGCCCCGGCTTTTTCCTGGCCGTGGGCAACCACATTCCGGCCAACACCCCGGTGGAGAACGCACTGTACTACAACCAGGTTTACGAAAAGCTCAGCGTCCGGAAATAGCCGCTCTTTAGCGAAAGGGTTTCGTATGCGTCAGTCCGATCTTCGTTTACGCCAGGTCCACCTGGACTTCCACACCCACCAGTCGATCACCGGCATCGGTAAGGATTTCAAGCCAGAGGAGTTTGCCGATACCCTCGAAAAGGCCCGGGTCAACTCCATCAACCTCTTCGCCCGCTGCCACCACGGCTACGTTTACTACCGCTCGAAGGCTTTCGCCCACATCGTGCACCCGCACCTTGAGGGCGACCTGCTGCGCGAGCAGATCAAGGCGCTGCACGCCCGCGGCATCCGTACCCCCATCTACATCACGGTCAAATGGGACCAGTTGACTGCCGATGCGCATCCGGAGTGGCGCATCCTGGATGAGAATGGCGTGCCGCGCGGAACGCCGCTCAATGCCGCCGGCTTCTACCGTCCGTTGTGCCTGAATTCGCCCTATGTCCCATGGCTCAAGAGCTTCGTCCAGGATGTGCTGGACAACCTGCCTGTTGATGGCCTGTGGTTCGACATCGTCTTTCCCGATGCCTGTTCCTGCCGTTTCTGCCGGAGGGAAATGATCGAGCGCGGCATGGATCCGGCCAACGCCGCGGATCGCGACCGCCTGGCACTGGAAGTCATCGACCGTTTCCGCCTCGACATGACCTGTTTTGTGCGCAAGACCAACCAGGATTGCCAGATCATCTACAACGCCGGACACGTCGGCCCGGCGATCCGCTCATCTGTCGCCGCCTTCACCCACCTGGAACTCGAAAGCCTTCCTGGCGGCGGTTGGGGTTACCTGCATTTCCCGGTCACCGCCCGTTATGCCCGCACTCTGGGACTGGACATCCTGGGGATGACCGGCAAGTTCCATACCTCCTGGGGCGATTTCCATTCGTTCAAAAACCAGGCGGCGCTGGAGTACGAGTGCTTCACCTCGGTGGCGCAGACCGCCGCCTGCAGCGTCGGCGACCAGCTCCACCCCGACGGCAAACTCTGTCCGCACACGTACCGCCTCATCGGATCGGTCTACCGGCAGATCGAGGCCCGGGAACCCTGGCTTACCGGCGCAAAGGCCGCCACCGAAATCGGCGTGTTCACCCCCGAGGAATTCGAGACACATATGTCCGGCCACACCGGCATCTCCAGGGCGGTCCAGGGCGCCACGCGTATTCTGCAGGAAGGCCAGCACCAGTTCGACATCCTGGATTCCCGCGCCAACCTCAATGGCTACAAGCTCCTGATTCTGCCTGACTGCATTCCGCTTGCCCCCAGACTGGCGCGCAGGTTGGAGGCGTTCGTCAGCAAAGGCGGAGCGTTGCTGCTCACTTTCTGCTCGGGACTGGATCCCGAAGGCAGGGATTTCGCCCTGCCGCAGATGGGCGTGCGGTTTCTGGGCGAGGCGCGGTTCGAACCGGATTTCGTCATACCCGAGGGCGCACTTGGAGCTGGCCTGCCCGATACCGAACACGTCATGTACAGGCGAGGCGCTCACGTCAAGGCTGTCGGCAGGGGCAAGGTCCTCGCCCAAGTCGTGGCGCCTTTCTTCAACCGGACCTGGCGTCACTTCTGTTCGCACCAGCATGCCCCCAGTTCGCGCAAGCCGGTCTACCCGGCGGCTGTGCGGAACGGGCGGGTCATCTACCTGACCCACCCGGTCTTTGAAGGCTACGCCCTCCACTCCCCGCTGTGGTACAAACGGCTCGTCCTGAACGCGATCGACATGCTGCTGCCCGAGCCGATGGTTCGCATCCACGGGCCGTCGACCCTGACCAGCAGTGTCACGTACCAGCGGAAGGAGCGGCGCCATCTGCTGCACCTGCTGCACTACATTCCGCTGCGGCGGGGCGAGGCGTTCGAAGTTATCGAGGAAGCCACTCCGCTGGTGGACTTGCCCGTTTCGGTCAAAGTGGCGCAGCCGGTGAAGCGGGTCGTCTGCCAACCGGAGGGGACCGAACTGGAATTCAGCAGCAGCGGTGATCGCATCGAGTTTCGCGTGCCGGCCCTGAAGGGCTATCAGATCGTCGCGCTGGAAAACCGGAGCGCGTAACGCGCAAGGATAGCGTCAAGGAGATCAGGGAATGACCGGCAGGAAGAATGTCGTGGCAACGAGCATGACTGAGGCCAAGGAATGGAGGAGGCCGTGGAACCAGGCGCCGAACGAACCAGCAACAGAAGGAATGGAAACATGACCGACACGCTCTGTTGCGAGGATCACAGCCATGCGGGGTGTTCGGGTTGTGCGAACGGTACCGCCGGGCTTGCTTTCATCGGGATGGCAGGCGGACGCAAGAAGCGTCTGCCTCGTTTTACGGCTGGGCTGAGGCTGGCTGCCACGGCGCTGCTCGCACTGGTCGTCGTGAGCCTGACCGCCTGTCGCAACCCATCCGCGGGTATCGACAGGCACCGGCCGACTTCCAAAGGAGAGGAAATCATGCCCCCCAAGCGTGATGACACCGCGACGCGCATCGCCAGGGCACTCGGCGTGCCGGCCGCGACCTTCGCGGTTCTGCAAGAGCCGGCGGCTCTTGCAGAACCGGACCTCGCCGCCTGGGGCAGGCCGCTCGCCTTCCTGGACCTGACCGGGTTCGGCGACGACCCGCCGGTCGAGACCCGTGGCTACTTGGCTACGGATGCCAACTGCATCTACATGGCCATCCGCTGCGATGATCCAGTCGCAAAGGAGATCACCTCTGTCCCCGTGCCGCCGGACGGCAATGTCTGGGCCGGGGACTGCGCGGAGTTCATGCTGCTGCCCGGCTACGACCCGCAGCAGCCTTACTATCACTTCGCCGTGAATCCAGCCGGCAGCCTCTACGACGCCAGGGGCAAGGACAAGGCCTGGGACAGCGGCGCCGAGGTCTTCACGACCATCGACGTCACCGGCTGGCTGGCCGTGGTCCGGGTGCCCCTGAGCGCGCTGGGCGTGAAGGAGGGCGAGGCGCCCGCGATCTGGCGCGTGAACCTGTACCGCAGCCGCCCGGCCCGCGCCGGTGCCGCAGCCCTGGACCTCGCCTGGTCGCCGACGGTAAGCGACCAGAACCACATTCCCGCTCGCTTCGGCCTCGCATCCCTGGAACACGGGCGTGCGCCCGACGCGGCGGCGCTGGAGGCGTGGCTGGCGAAGGAAGACTTGCAGTGGGGCCGCAACCCGCGACCGGCGATGAAGACCGATCCGAAGGCCGGAAGCCGTTCGGCGTACGACGCGATGCTCGCGGATCTGGGCACGCTGCCGTTCTCGTTCGCGTATGACGGGACGGTCTGCAACGGTTTTCCGGCCGAGACCTTCCGGCAGGTCGAGCACCGCCGTTCGGTTCAGGGCAAGAAGGAAATCAACCTGTTCGTGCTGAAGGCGGGCGATCTGCAGGTGACGGTGGACACCGCCTTCTACACGGGCTACGGGGCCTACGAGTGGACGGTCTGGTTCGAAAACACCGGTACGCGGAATTCGGGCGTCATCAGCGACATGCGGGCGGCGGACATGACCTTTGCCGGCGAACGTCCCGTGCTGAAGGGGATCCTGGGCGACCACAAGAACCTGTACCGTCCGTACGTGCGGGATCTGGACCAGGCGCCGGTGCACTTCCGCTCGGAAAAGGGGCGCCCCACCCACATCTGGTTCCCTTATTTCAACCTGGAACACGGCGACGGCGGCGTGCTCATCGCCCTCGGCTGGGGCGGAACCTGGGAGGCGCGGTTCAGCACGGACGGAAGCGGGCATACGCGCTTCGTCGCCTCCGGTACGAACGACCTGTGCACCTACCTTAAGCCCGGGGAGAAAATCCGGTCCCCACTGATGTCGTTCCTCCCGTACACGGTGCGTGACGAGAACCACGCCACCAACCTCTGGCGGCGGTGGTTCCTCGACTGCAACCTGCCGAGGCTCAACGCCAAGGGCGAACCCGTCAAGCCCTTCAGCACGACGTGGCTGGCCGGCGACACCGGAATCCGCAACTCCGACGGGAGCATCTCCGAGCGCCACTTCACCTGGCGGCCGTCGATGGAGAAGATGTTCAGCGAGGGCATCAAGTTCGACTACCGCTGGTTCGACGCCGGCTGGTACTGCGCCCCGGATGGCAGCACGGTCGAGAGCGACTGGGCGGGGACCATCGGCACGTGGGAGATCGATCCGGCCAAGTGGCCGGGCGATTCGTTCCGCGAGTCCGTAGACTTCGCCCACGCCCACGGGATGAAGACGCTCGTGTGGTTCGAGCCCGAGCGCGTCACGCACGTGGACGACCTGGTGGAGAACTGGGGCTACCAGCGTGAGTGGGCTATCGAAGCCGGGGGCGCCGTCATCAACAACATCGGCGACGACGAATGCTTCGAGTGGACCCTCGGCCGCATCCTGGCCTTCCTGAAACGCCACGACGTGGACATGTACCGCGAGGACAACAACAGCAACCCGCGCGCGGCCTGGGACGCCCTGGCGGCCCGCGAGGGCGATAACCGCACGGGAATTGTGGAGAACAAGTCCGTGGTCGCGCACTACCGCCTGTGGGACCGCATCATCGAGTTCTGCGCGCACAGCGGCAAGGACACCTTCGTGGATTCCTGCGCCAGCGGCGGCGGCCGCAACGACCTGGAGTCCCTGCGGAGGGGCATCCCCCTGATGCGCAGCGACGCCGACCGCACGACCACCGCGCTGCGGCTTTCCATGGGGACGGCGTTCAACCGCTGGGTGCCGTTCCAGGGGGCGAACACCGTCGAGCAGTCCGAACAGCTGGCGGTCGACGCCAGGCGAGACGTTTACACCTTCCGCGCCTCCTATACGCCCATCCTGAACCTCTCCGCCCAGTGGACGCAGAATCCCAGGACCGATTTCGAACTGATCCGCTTCGGCCTGCGGGAGTGGGAGACGGTGAAGGACTACCTGCTGAAGGACTTCTACCTCTTGACGCCCTGGAACGGCCCGACGGACAAGACGCATTGGACCAGTTACATCTACTTCGACCCGGAGAAGGACAGCGGCGTGCTGTTCGCATTCCGGATGGAGGAGGCGAAGGA
>JAWLBS010000003.1:0-8145 GCA_041687575.1 Phycisphaerae bacterium
GGGCTTCGGGGCGGTCGGGGCGATACAGAATTACGGGTGGCTGACGGGGCCGTCGAAGGCGGTGCTGAGCCTGCTGATGGCGCTGGGGCGCCTGGAGGTCTACGCGATCGTGGTGCTGTTCATGCCGGGCTTCTGGCGGGGGCATTGAGGCAACGGCAGTTGCCAGTGGCCAGTTCAGTGGCCAGCGGCCAGCGGCCAGTTGCCAGTTGCCAGTTAACGACAACGGCAACGACAGGGGGCAGGGGTCAGGACAACAACAGCCACGGCAACAGCAACGACAGTTTCATCCGTGTTCATCCGTGGCTGATATGGTTGTTGCTTTCTCTTGTCGTTTTTCGGTGGCTTCGGTAGCGGTCATTCCTTTTTTGCGACGAACGCAAGACTTTGGGGCCGAAACTTGCTATAAATGTATATCGCTGAGGGTGGCGGGCTTTGGGGAGCTCGCCCGTAGCGGAGGGTCTGTCTCGCTGAACAAGGGGAAAGCATGTTAACTCGTGGAATGCTGTTGCTTGTGGCAGGGGTGGCTGTGTGCGCCGCGCCGGCGCAGGCGGTGGTGATTAATTACACATTTCCGCTTACGGTTGACCAGGAGGTGCCTGCGCCCACCATTGTCGGGTTGACCCCGGCGGGGGTCGGGATCGTGGATTTCGACACGGATTCGAACCTGCTGTCGTGGACGATCTACTACGCCGGCCTGAGCGGGCCGATCGTCGCGCCGGGGGCTCAC
Organism: Phycisphaerae bacterium; assembly: GCA_041687575.1. Lineage (GTDB taxonomy): Bacteria > Planctomycetota > Phycisphaerae > UBA1845 > JANYLN01 > JANYLN01. The sequence goes on from JAWLBS010000003.1 coordinate 728, forward strand.
TTCCATGGGCCCGCGTCATTCGGTGTGACGGCTCCTGCTGAGGTGTTCATCGCGGGCGGGTCAGGGCTGCCGTTGCCGCAGCCGTCCAGCGGCGCGCTGATCGGCAGTGCGACGCTGACGCCGGCGCAGGAGGCGGACCTTCTGGCAGGCCTGTGGTACGTCAATCTTCACACGGAGCGCAACCCGGCTGGCGAGATTCGCGGTCAGGTCGTGCCGGAGCCGGCGACGCTGGCGCTGCTGGCGGCGGGGTTCGGGTTGATCGGGTATACGCGGGCTCGTCGGCGGTAGCAGGTTCGCGAGCTGAACTATGTGCGATTGCGGGAGCACCTTCATGCGAGGGTGCTCCCTGTCTTTGCGCGGCGCCTGCGGTTACGGGTCGTCGGGGCGCGGTTCGCGAATCGGGCGTTGCACGCATCCGAAGGTTTACCGCTCCCTCACGGTCGCGGCTCGTTTGCACACGATGCGGGCCAGGCCCGCCCTACGAAATTAGAACAATCCCTTGACGTTGCCGTCGGCGTCGATGTCCATCTTCTGGGCGGCGGGTTTGCTGCCGAAGGCGGGCATGGTCATCATGTCGCCGCACAGGGCGTAGAGGAAGCCCGCCCCGGCTGAGATCCGGATGTCGCGGATCGGCAGGGCGAAATCGCTCGGCCGGCCGCGCAGCGACGGGTCGTGCGAGAAGGAGTACTGGGTCTTGGCCATGCAGATCGGCAGGCGGTCCCAGCCCAGGCGGGTGAACCGCTCGATGGCGGCGGAGGCGGGCTTTTCAAACTGCACGCCCTTTGCGCCATAGATCGTGGTGGCGATCGTCTCGATTTTGCGCTGGATCGACCACTCCGGCGGATACAGGAAGCGGAACGGCTCGTGCTGGATCTCGCAGGCTTTGACCATGGATTCGGCGAGGGCGGCTGCGCCTTCGCCGCCTTTGGCGTGACCTTCGCAGACGACCACGTCGACCGCGCCGGCCTGTTCGGCGCCGTCGCGCAGGGCCTGGATTTCTTCGTCGGTGTCGGTGGGGAACTTGTTGACCGCGACCACGCACGGCACGCGGAAGTAGCGGGCGTTTTCCAGGTGCTTGATCAGGTTGGGCAGCCCCTCGCGAAGGGCCTCGGGGCTGGATTCGAAGATTCGCGGGTCGATCGGCCGGCCAGGCACGACGCGGTAGCGGCCGCTGTGGGCCTTGAGGGCGCGGACGGTGGCGACCATGCACACGGCGTCGGGGACCAGGCCGCTGACGCGGCACTTGATGTCGTAGAACTTCTCCATGCCCATGTCGGCGCCGAAGCCGGCCTCGGTGATCACGTAGTCGGCGCATTTCAGGGCGATGTAATCGGCCAGGATGCTGCTGTTGCCGTGGGCGATGTTGGCGAACGGGCCGCAGTGGACGAACGTCGGCACGTGTTCGAGCGTCTGCATGAGGTTGGGCTTGATCGCCTCGCGGAGCAGAATCGCCATCGCGCCGGCGGCCTGGAAGTCCTCGGCGGTGACGGGCAGGTCGAGGTGGTTGTAGCCGACGACGATCCGGCCGAGCCGCTCGCGCAGGTCCTTCAGGCTGGTCGCCAGCGACAGGGCGGCCATGACCTCGCTGGCGGCGGTCAGGTCGAAACCGGTCTCGCGGGGCACGCCGTTGCCCTGCAGGCCGACGACGATGTTGCGCAGGGCGCCGTCGTTCATGTCGACGCAGCGTCGCCAGGTGACCTTGGTGGGGTCGAGCCTGGCGGGGTTGCCTTTGATCAGCAGGGTGTCGACCATGGCACTGAGCAGGGCGTGGGCGCTGCTGACGGCGTGCATGTCGCCGGTGAGGTGGAGGTTGATGTCCTCCATGGGCACGACCTGGCTGTAGCCGCCGCCGGCCGCGCCGCCCTTGATGCCGAAGACCGGCCCGAGCGACGGCTGACGGATGCAGGCGGCGGCCTTTTGGCCGATGTGCGCCAGGCCCTGTGCCAGCCCGATGGTGGTGGTGGTCTTGCCTTCGCCCAGCGGTGTCGGCGTGACGGCGGTCATCAGGATGTACTTGCCGCGTGGCCGGTCGGCGAGACGGTCGAGGGTCGAGAGGTTGACCTTGGCCTTGTAGCGGCCGTAGGCCTCGATCTCCTCGTCCTGCAGGCCCAGTTCCGCGGCGATCTCGCCGATGGGTCTGAGCTGGGCGGTGTGGGCGATTTCCAGGTCCGAGGGGATCCTGCCGGCTGTTGTGTCGCTCATATCGGGCTCCTGTCGAGAAGGCATAGGGTCTTATCGGATATGATAAGGCCGGTCTGGAGCTGTGGACAGGGTGAATGGGGATTGTGCGCTGGAGCAGTCCCCGTCCAGGCGTAGCGTGAAGCGTCGGGTCTCGGGTCTCGGGTGTCGGAACAGCAGGGGTCGGGGGTCAGCGGACGACAACAGCAGGTTACAGGGGACAGCAGGCAACGACTACGGCAACGACTTCGGCAGGGGGCAGGGGGCAGTGTCCACGACCGACACGGCGTTGGAACCTGCCGCAGGACCGTGGCACTCGGAGAGCCGGCTGCTACACCTGCGTTGACGACGCTCTACTGGTGCGGGGGCGGTCTGCAGGGGCGGCCGTAAGAAGATAGATACAGTCGGGTTTCCGGGGCGGCGAAATGGAGGCATGGTTCATAGTGCCTATGGTGTGAACCCCGCATTAAATCTGCTTTACTCAGGCGTGCGTCCAGCTATACAATCAGCATTAGAAAAGGTGAGGGAAAATATCTCAACGTTGTGCTTCTCCAGATCGTTGTTGGAACATTTCACGGAAGAATACGGCCAAAGCGCGCTTCGGGTCGGGCGACATCGTGCGGATGTGGTTTGGAAACAATCGGGCGGCAGCGGAGGAGATCTCCACGGCCTGGGAGGCCGCGGAGTGGGGATACAGCTGCGCCGGTCACGCAGGTGCGCGGCCGGTCAGGAGGATGTGCCAGGAGGAGGTACGAAATGATGCGTTTAGTTGCGGTGATGGTGGTGGCGTCTTTTGTGTCGGTGGCGTCGGCGGTGCCGGCCTTGAACGAGACGTTCGATTATGCCGACAACGCGGGGCTGCAGGCGGCGTGGAACGGGTCGAGTTCCAATCCGACCTACACGCTGGATCCGGCGTTCGGCAACGGGGCGGGGTCGTACCACATGCCCAGTCCGACGGCCAACTTCCAGGGCCGGCTGGCGAAGAACCTCGGCGGCGATTTCAACGGGACCGACGCCGAGCCGCTGGTTTTTTCGCTGGACATGTACCTGTGTCCGCTGGGGGCGGGGTCGCTGTGGAACGGCGCGCGGCACTTCGTGGAGCTGCGGGGCTATTCCGGCGATGCCTATGGTTCGGGCAGTCTGCAGAACATCCTGGCGCTGGGGCTGAACAACGCCTCGAGCGACGCCTTCAGCAACCAGTGGTTCCAGGGGCGGGTCTGGCTCGGCAGCGAATGGGTCAGCCTCGATGAGAACCCGTTGACGCCTGGACGCTCGGCGGCCTGGCACAACCTCAAGGCGGTTATCAAGTCGAGCACCGTCGATTTCTACGTCGACGGCGTCCTGGCCGAAACCGAGGCACGGGCGAACTCCTACGGGTTCGACACGGTAGTGCTCGGTTCGGACCTGACCGCCAACGGCCAGCAGGTCTGGGTGGATAACGTCAGGGTTGAGGTCGTTCCCGAGCCGGCGACGCTTGCGCTGCTGGGTCTGGGCGGGCTGGCGCTGCTGCGGCGGCGCCGGTAACACCGGTTGATGGGCTGATGTCCATGGTCTCGGTAGAAGGGCCGACGGGGCCGGGGGGCCGCGCGAGCCGCGCCGGATGGTGCGGCCGGCGGTGTGCCCGGCCCCGTCGGTTTCGGACGCAGAAGCACAATTCTGTTGCACAAAGGAGAGGGACATGAATCGTTCGGGCAGATCGGGCGGCGCCGCTGTGTGCGCTGCCATGGCGGCGGTTCTGACTGCTGCGGCGGCGGCGACCGCCCAGCCGCTCCAGCCGGTGTTCGACCAGTCGCAGGTCGGCACGGCCGGCGGGCAGACACGGGCCTGGGGCATGGCGGTGGCCGACTTCAACAACGACACCATCGCTGACATCCTGGTCGGCGGCACCTTTGGGGACGTGTACCTGCTGACCGGCAACGGCGACGGGACATTCAACGCGGGCGTCATGGTAATCAACCAGGCGTACCACAATGCCTATGGGTTGGCGGCGGGGGATTTCGACGGCGACGGCAACCAGGATTTCGTGCTGACGATGACCGTTGATTCGGCCACGACGGTCGACGGCGGCATCTACCTGTACCTGGGCAACGGCGACGGCACGTTCCAGTCGTCGGGCTGGCCCCAGGCCGGCCTGCTGGTCGGCGACGCGGGCACCGACGTGATGGCGGTGGCGGCGGCCGATGTCGACGGGGACGGGGACGTGGACATCATTGCGGGCGACATCACCACCTCGGACAACGGCCAGGCCGATATCACGCTGTACCGCAACCAGCTGGCCCAGACCGGCACGATGAGCTGGGTGGCCGAGAACCTGGTTGCGGGCCTGAACGTCACGCCCGATCCGGAGAGCCCGCCGTACTACCCGCCGACGAGCTACATGCATGCTTACGGGTTGGCCTTTGGCGACATGGACGGTGACGGCGACCAGGACATGCTCGTCGTCGACCGCGCCTGCTACCTGTATATCTACGCCAACGATGGCACGGGCAACTTCACGCCGCTGCGCTACGACACGATCGGCACGCGGCCCTACGCCTACGCGCGGCTGCACGACATCTTCACAGCGGAAGTGGCGCTGGCGACGGGCGATCTGAACAACGACGGCCTGATCGATTTCGTGACCGGGGGCGAGGTTTCGCCGATCGAGGGTACGGTCGAGCTGTACGTCAACAAGGGCAACACCGGCGGCCGGCCCTACTTCGTCTATGCGGGTCCCATCGGTTCGGCCGGCACCGACGCCCGTGGCCTGGCGGTCGGTCAGCTCAACCCGCAGGGCGACACCCACCTCGACGTCGTCTTCGGCAACTACGAAGGCAACATCTTCAGTCTCAGTCCCGACCTGACCGATACCGACGGCGACGGCATCGTCGACCAGCTGGACAAGGCCCCGCTGATTCCGAGCTTCCCGCGGATCGACATGAATACCGACGGCGGCATCAACCACCTCGACCAGCTCGACAACGACCACGACGGCATCGGCGACCCGGCTGACGACGACGACGATAATGACGGGGTACCGGATGCACTGGACAACTGCCCCTTCGTGCCGAATCCGGATCAGACCGACACCGACGGCGACGGGCTGGGCGACGCCTGCGATCCGCTGAACAACATCGACAGCGACGGCGACGGCGTGTTCGACGGGCCGCTCGATCCGGTGTTGTGTGCCAAGGCGAAGGCGGCCAAGGGCAAGTGGTCCGAGGGCGACACGCATTTCATCCTGCGGATCGACGCGCTGGGGCGTGCGTTCCAGAACGAGTTCACGCAGGTGATGACCGACGGGGCGATTCTTTCGCCGGCCGAATGGGAGACCGGCAAGTTCGAGAGCTACAACGGCATCGGTGACAGCCCGGCGACCGCCGGCTACCAGGTGCCGGCCGATCTCGACGGCGGCAAGGAAGTGCCGATCACGCTGGTGGTGATCCCGAAGCTGATCTGGGACGCCTTCGGCGATCCGGACCCGATCCAGTGGATCAACAACCGCATCAGCAACCCGAACCTGGAGATCGGCCAGCACGGCACGTACCACTCCAACCTCACGCCGTACGGCGACTGGGCCGATATGCCCGACCGCAACTTCTACTCTTCGGAGATGGCTGGCTTCACGGTCGCCGAGATGTTCCAGTACCTGCGGATCGGCAAGCGGACGCTGCTGGGCGAGTACCTGATCGACCCGTGGATCGTGCAGTCGGGTGCTACCGCCAGTTCGCCGAAGATCGACTGGACGAACGCGGCCAACCCGCTGCTGTCGTTCGCGCCGCCGTTCAACTCGTCGGATGCGGCTGCCCGGGAAGCGGTCGCCAGGCTGGGCTACCTCGCCTACTCGGCGTCGATCTGGGAGGAGAACAGCTCGATCTTCACGCCCGAGGGGTCGCATCACGAGGACTTCGGGCCCCAGGGCATGTTCCACGCCAGCGCCGATCGGCAGGTCGATCCGCAGGACGTGGCGGACTACGCGGCGTATCTGAACTCGATCACGCAGTACGGCCAGCTCAATACCTGGCTGATCGAGGAGGTCGAGTGGTCGACACGTTACTGCAATGACCTCGACCGGCTGGTCAGTTGCCCCAGCGCCCCCGGCGGGATCAACCGCGAGAACAACATGGTCGATCCGGACCGCTGGGCACAGTGGATGATCATGCTCGACTTCGTCAAGGCCAACGGCGTGCCGATGACCACGGGGGACTATGCCCTGGCCGTCTCGTTCGACAACGCCCCGACCGTCTACAACCCGGACCAGGCCGACAGCGACCATAACGGCATCGGCGACGTGATCGACGGGGCGACGATCGTCGCCCCGGACGCGACCGCCCGCGGCGGCAGCGCGACGCTCAGCGCGACGCTGACCGCGCAGGCCGGCCCGATCGACAACCAGATCGTCACATTTGCTGTCGATACCGACGGCGACGGGGTGGCCGAGACCTTCACCGGCGTGACCAGTCCGCTGGGCGTGGCGACGGTAAGCGTCAACCTGACCCGTCCGGCCGGCGTGTTCGGTTACATGGCGGCCTGGGACGGCAAGCTCATCGAGGCCTCTGGCACCGGCACGATCACGATCCCGGATCTGCTGCCGCCTCACGTGGTGGCTGTGACGCCGCCGCCGGCGGTGGTCCAGAGCCGCCTGACGCCGCTGACGACGATCGCGATCACGCTGGACAAGGACGTGCTGATTGCCGCGGGGGATGTGACGGTGGCGGGTGTCACCGTCGGCGCCCGCAACGACTTCGCTTTCGCGTACGACGCGGGCACGCTGACGGCGACGCTGACGTACGCGACGGAGCTGGCGGACGATACCTACGTGGTGACGGTGGCGGACAGCGTGACCAGCACGTTCGGCGTGGCCCTCGACGGTGAGGAAGACCTGTACAGTCCGGCCCTGCCGAGCGGTGACGGGGCGGCTGGCGGGGCCTTCCAGTGCCTGATCTACCGTCTGGTCGGCGACACGAACGGCGACCGGGCGGTCAACGCGATCGACCTGCTGACGCTGGCCAGGTCGTGGAACCGCTCGACGGGTGAGCCGGAGTACGACCCGGCGGCCGACTTCGACAACAGCGGCAGCGTCAATGCCATTGACCTGCTGGCCCTGGCGCGGTCGTGGGTCAAGACGATTCCGGTCGGCCCGTAGGACGGTCTGACGGAAGACTCGCGGCGGCGGGCACAAGTGGTATCTGCCCGCGGTCTCCAAAAGCACATCAATCCGCGGCGGGGGGGGGGGGGGGGGGCGGGGCGGGCCGGGGTTG
>JAWLBS010000003.1:8155-53167 GCA_041687575.1 Phycisphaerae bacterium
CGGATCGGCAGCGCCCGCCTTTTTTGTATTTGCCTGCAACCACGCCCCAACCTGCCGGCCCGCCGGCGACTTTGCTCTCCGTCAGGCCTTCGAACTGCACGGCCCCTGCGTAGCGGGGGCTGACCCGTCGCACCACATCCGGATCCGGCTAGGGGCGTGGCGGGGTCATCCGTGTTGTTGTGGCGGCGATTATGGGACGTGTGTCGGCAAGGGGGATTGGCGGGTGCGGTGGCGCGGCATTTTTCCTCATATCCTCGGGCCGCTCCGGCCGATCATCGACGTATGGACGGACCGGCGGATGTATTGCGCCCGTAGCGCGAAACGCGCAAAAGCTGCGGGGCGGGCCGGTCCGAAGCGCAGTTCATGCCGGCCGGGATGGCCGGTGGTTGTCTCGCTCATGGATGAGCATCGCCCATGGCAGTCGCGCCGAAAATCCAGGGCCTGGCAGGCAAGTGGCAGATCCCGCTGCTGGCGGTTTCGATCGGGCTGTTCGTGGCCGGGCTGCTGCAGCTCCGCCCCGAGGTCGTCAAGACCACGGTCGGGGAGATTCTCGAGGCGGTCCGCCTGGAGATGCAGGCCGAGCGGTTCGAGCGGGCCAGCGACGCCCTGACCCGGCTGCTGAACAGCGACCAGATCAGCGTCGCGCAGCGGGCCGAGGGCCACCGGATGCTGGCCGAGACGATCTGGGGCGCCGAGGTCGACCGCTACAGGCACAGCCCCGAGAACGCCGAGCGGATCATCGAGAATTTCGCGATCGCCGAGCGGCTCGGCAAACCCCTCCAGCCCGAGGATTCCCTCAAGATCGCCCACGCCAACGACTGGCTTGGCCGGACCGCCGAGGCCGCCGACTGGTACCGCAAAGCGGTCGACGTCGAGGGCGTCGACCGCGCCGTGGTCCTGGAGCGTCTGATCGAGATCCTGCTGGCCGCCCCGGACCGCGATTGGCTGTGGATCGACAAGCGGATCGACGAGCTGTATGCCGCGGCGACGGGTCGGCCGGAAGCGCTGCTGCGGGCGGTGCAGTGGAAGATGCAGCGGCTGCTGGAGGCCAACGATATCGACGGCGCGCAGCAGCTGCTGGCCGAGGTGGAGCCCCGCCTGGATGTGCCGCCCTGGTCGCATCATCTCGAGTCGTTCCGCGCCCAGATCCTGTTCCGGCAGGAGCAGTACGAGCAGGCCGAGGCGAGGCTGCGGGTGCTGCAGGGAGGGCTTGACCGCAGCGACCCGTTGTACGCCGAGGCGGGATACCTGCTCGGGCGGATCAACTACATCGAAAATCGCCCCGACGTGGCCCTGTCGTTCTATGACGAGATCGTCCGCACGCACGTAGGCACGGAGTACTGGTTGGCGTGCCTGGTCGGCAAGGCCGAGGCGCTGGCGATCCTTCAGCGGTATGCCGCGGCGGCCGAGGAGTACGAGCAGGCTGTTGACGCATTGGGCAGTAACCATGGGTCTATGCTGGTCGACCAGGCGGCCATCCGCCAGAGCCTTCGGACGCTGGGGACGGTGCTGTCGCAACAGGGCCGCCCCGAGGAGGCCATTCCGTTTGCCGAGATGGCGGTCCGCCTGGTGCCGCCCGAGCAGGACGACCTGCTGGCCGACCTGCTGGAGCTGGAGGCCCGCGCCCACGTGCAGGTGGCCGAGAAGTGGCTCGACGAGGACGAGATCCTGTCGGCCAATCTGATGCCCGTTGCGGGCGTGGAGGCCCCGGCGGTCGATCCGCAGGAGGGGGCATCCTCGCCGATCGATCGCGATCTCGAGCGGCGTGAGCAACGGGACAGGGCCCGTGAGCACCTCGCCCTGGCCGGCGAGTTGTACGGGCGGGTCGCCGACCTGCGGGTGCTTGAGGCCGACCTGGCCGAGCAGGCCGCCTGGCAGGGAGCTCGGTGTTTCGACCGGGCCGGGCGTCTGGAGCATTCCATCGAGGCCTGGAGGGCGTTTGCGAAGGGGTATCCGACCAGCGCGCACGTGCCCGAGGCGATGCACCGGCTGGGGTTGGCGCTGCAGGCGCGGCCGGACCCGGCGGCGGCGATCGAGGTGTACGAGGACCTGCTCAATTGGTTCGGCCGCACGCCGGCGGCGTTCGCCTCGCTGGTGCCGCTGGCGCGTTGTCACATCGGTTTGGGCGAGGACTCCTACGGGCGGGCCGAGAAGGTGCTGCTGTCGGTGGTCGAGGAGGACCCGAGTCGGCCGCCGCTGTTTACGCCCAAGGCCCCGGAGTTCCGCGCAGCGCTGATGGAGCTGGCCAACCTGTACATCCGCTGGCAAAGGCCCGAGCGGGCGATCGAGCGGCTCGAGCAGGCCCTGGCGCTGTATCCCGATACACCTGAGATCAACCGCCTGGAGTACCAGCTGGCGGATGCCTACCGCCGCAGCGGACAGGCGATGCTGACCGATGCCGACAAGACCGACGAGACCTTCAACAGAGACGGCTTTACGCACGAGGCGCATCGGCGGCTGCTGCGGGCGCAGGAGCTGTTCGACCATGTCGCCAGCCGGCTGGACGTCAAGGCGGATGAGTTGAGCCCGAGCGAACTGGTTTACCTGAAGACCGGTTACGTTTACCGGGCCGACTGCGCGTTCGATACGGGGCAGTACGGTCCGGCGGCGGACCTTTACGGCCGGGTCGCCTGGCGGTGGCAGAACGATCCGGTGGCGCTGGCGGCGTACGTGCAGATCGTGCGGAGTCACCTGGCGGCGGGGGATCCGGACGCGGCCCAAAGTGCACTGGCCCGTGCCCGCTGGGTTCTGCGGAAGATCCCGGACGAGAAGTTCGACGAGCCGCCGGGCCCGCGGACGCGACAGTACTGGCAGGATCTGTTCGATTGGGTCGAGCAGTCGGGGCTGATGGCTGGCCGCGGCGGTGGGTCGACATAGGGAGCGGGCGCCGCGAATTCCAGGGGGTCAGACCCCTGTGGACGGTGCAGGGGGACGCGGCACGGCGGATTGGGTGTCGGGTCTGGATGTGAGGCTCGGGCGTCGGGGTCAGACCCCTTGGGGGCGTGCACGGTGCGATGTGGAGACGATCGCATCCGCATGGTCGGATGGCGATATCTGGGAGTGAGATGGACATGGCCGAAAGCAAGGCGAGACGGGCCGCGGAAGTGTTGATGGGGCTGCTGGGCAGGCAGCGGCAGCTGTATCGCGATCTGCAGGCGCTGGTGGACCGGCAGGCGGAGCTGGTGGCGGCTGGCAATCCGGACAGGCTGCTGGAGGTGCTGGCGAGGCGCCAGGGCCTGCTCGACGACGTCAAGAAGACCAACGACGCGCTGTTGCCGTTCCGCCAGCGGTGGGAGGCGGTCTGCGGCCTGCTCGACCCGCAGCAGCGCTCGCAGGTGACCGCGATGGTCGACGAGATCAACGACCGGCTGCAGACGATCATGCAGCGCGACCGGAGGGACAGCGAGATGCTCCAGCTCCGCTGCCGCAAGGTCGGGCAGGAGATGCAGTCGGCCCGCACCGGCCGGACCGCGCTGCGGGCCTACGACGGCGCCGCCGTGGGCGTCAGCCGCATCGACGAGGCCGCCGAATGACCGTATCGGCCCGGACAGATCGGAAGGTCGAGGCGGACCTGCACGCCGCCCGGCAGGACCTGCAGGAGATGCTGACAGCCTACACGCAGGTCACCGGCAAGCTGCAGGCCTCGCACGAGCAGCTCAAGGCCGAGGTCGGTCGGCTGCGGGACGAACTGGCCTCCAAGAACCGCGAGCTTCGCCGGCGCGAGCGGCTGGCGTCGCTGGGGCAGATGGCGGCGGGGCTGGCCCACGAGATCCGCAACCCGCTCGGTGCGATCGCCCTGTACGCCTCGATGCTCGAGCAGGACCTGGCGGACCGGCCCGAGCAGGTCGAGACGGTCCGCAAGATCGCCACGGGGGTCGGAGGGCTCAACCGGCTGGTGACCAATATCCTGGAATTCGCCCGGCCGCGCGAGCCCAACCGGCGGATGGTCGCGCTGGCGGACGTGCTGGCCGAGGCGGCCCAGACGATTGCGCCGGCCGTGGAGGGCAAGGACATCAAACTTCGCCTGCCGCCGCGGGAGGTCGAGGTTTCCGCGGACCCGGACGATCTGGCGCGGGCGCTGGGCAACCTGCTGCGCAATGCGGCCGAGGCGGTGGAAGCAGGCGGTTTGATCGTCGTGCGGGCACGCCCCTCGCGCGAGGGCGGCGGGGGCGTGATCTGGGTCGAGGACGATGGGCCGGGCGTGCCGGCCGAGATGGCGGACCGGGTGTTCGAGCCGTTCGCGACGACCAAGCACTCGGGGACGGGACTGGGCCTGGCGATCGTACACCAGGTGGCCGAGGCGCACGGCGGGCGGATCCGGCTGCGGCGAAGCCGGCTGGGCGGCGCGCGGTTCGTCTTGCGGATCGGGATGAGAAAGGGAGTTCGGCATGGTCAGAATATGCGTCGTGGATGATGAAGAACTGATGCGCGACTCGGTCGCGGCGATCCTGAAGCGCCAGGGGCACAGCGTCGAGGCGTTCGGCGACCCGCACGACGCCCTCGAGGCGGCCCGGGGCGGTTCGTTCGACCTGATCGTCTCGGACCTGAAGATGCCGGGCATGACCGGCGTCGACCTGCTGCGGGGCGTGCGCTCGGCCGGCTGCGACACCACGGCGATCCTGATGACTGCCTTCGGCACGATCGGCACAGCTGTCGAGGCGATGAAACTGGGTGCGTTCGACTACATCGAAAAGCCCTTCCAGGCCGAGCAGCTGTGCAAGCTCATCGAGCGGGCGTGCCAGGTCCGCAAGCTGCAATCCGAGAACGAGGTCCTGCGCGAGAGCCTCCGCGACACCGCGCCGCAGCGCGAACTGATCGGCAGCGGCGCGGCGATGCGCCAGGTCCGCGAGCAGATCGCCCGCCTCGCCGCCAGCGACGCCACTGTGCTGATCAGCGGCGAGTCCGGCACGGGAAAGGAGCTGGTCGCCCGGGCGATCCACGCCGCCAGTCCGCGGACGGGCCGGCCGATGCTGTGCGTCAACTGCGCGGCCCTGTCGAACACGCTGCTGGAAAGCGAGCTGTTCGGGCACGAGAAGGGGGCCTTCACCGGCGCCGACCGGGTCCGCAAGGGGCGTTTCGAGCTGGCCGAGGACGGGACGCTGCTGCTCGATGAGATCAGCGAGATCCCGCTGGGGCTGCAGGCGAAGCTACTGCGGGTGCTGCAGGAAAAAGAGTACGAGCGGGTCGGCAGCAGCGTGACCCGCCGGACCAACACCCGCGTGGTCGCTACGACCAACCGCGACATGCTGGACTGGGTCGCGCGGAACCGGTTCCGGCAGGACCTGTACTATCGCCTGAGCGTTTTGCCGATCAACCTGCCGGCGCTGCGCGAGCACATCGAGGACATCGAGGAGCTGGTTGATTACTTCCTCGAGCGGCGGGCGCAGCGGACGGGATGCCGCCGCCAGTACGTCGCGCCGGAGACGATCGGCGTGTTGCAGGGGTACTCGTGGCCGGGCAACGTCCGCGAGCTGGAGAACCTCATGGAGCGGGCCTGCGTGCTGTGCGACTGCGAGGTCATTGGCCCGGAGGTGCTCGAGCCGTGGCTGCGTCCGGCGGGCGAGGCGGCCGGTCCGCTGCCGGCGGCGCTGCGACCGGGCAGCATGCTGGCTGACGCGGAGCGGCAGCTGGTCGAGCGAACGCTGCAGCAGTTCGCCGGTCACCGGGAGAAGACCGCCAAGGCCCTGGGGATCGGTCTGCGGACGCTGACGCTGAAGATCAAGCGTTGGCGGGAAGAGGGGCAGGAACAGGAGTTGGAGCAGGTCGGACGTTGAAGGCGCAAAAGATGCGCGGCGCGACGCGCAGGTGTTGCGCGGGCGGCACATGCAGCCGATGGGCGCAGATCGCTATATGCCGTCAAAGCAGGGACTTGCGAATTCGTCCCGGTTCGGCACGCTGTTTGCTGATGGGGCAGGGGTGGACAGTCGCTGGAGTCGATGCATGAACGGTGTGAACGGACTGATCGGGAACCGGACGCTTTCGGCGGTCGAGAAGATGGCGGCCTTTACCGAGGCGCGTCAGAAGGTGATCGCCGAAAACATTGCCAATGTCGATACGCCCGGCTACCGGCACAAGGACGTCGACCTGCGCTCGTTTCAGCAGGCCCTGGCGGGCGCCCTGTCGAGCGGGCGGGACGACGCGCCGCTCGGGCAGGTCGCCAGCGACCAGGTGCGGTATGACGCGGCCGGGCGGATGGTCCTCGAGCCGTCGGTGGACCAGGCGGACAACACGATGTTTCACGACGGCACGAACGGGTCGATCGAGCAGGATGTGTCCGAGATGGCGCGGAACCTGGTGTTGCACCAGGTGAGCATCGACGTGATGCGGCACCATTACGGGATGCTGCAAAAGGCGATTCGCGGGCGGATGATGTAGCGGTTGAGAGGCGATAGATCGCAATGTTTACGAGCCTGAACATCAGCACCTCCGGCATGTCGGCGCAGCGGGTCCGGATGGATGTAATCGCGGGCAATATCGCCAATGCGTTCACGACCGTCGGAGCTGACGGCTCGGGCGAGCCGTTTCGCCGGCGAATCGCGATGTTCGCCTCGGGCGATCCGAGCCAGGGATCGGGCGCGCCGGGCGTGCACGTGGCGGCGGTGGCGAAGGACCCGTCGGATTTCCGGCTGGTCTACGACCCGCATCACCCGCAGGCGATCCAGGACGGACCGCAGCAGGGTTACGTACGGTATCCGAATGTGGACATGGCTACCGAAATGGTCAACGGCATGGAGGCCGCTCGGGCGTACGAGGCGAATCTGGTCGCCTTCGAGACGTCCAAGGCCATGATCGCGCAGGCGGCGCGGATCCTGGCATGATAATTTTCTGCAACCCCTGGACCGATGCTTATCGGTCCGGGTATAGTGGGCGGATCTGATATGACCGACGCTCTGAACAACGCAAACGCCTTGAATGCCCTGCAACCCAGGCACCTCGACGTGCCCGGGGGCACCGGTGCTGCTGGCGCGGCCGGCGCCGACGGCGGGGAGTTCAAGAAGGTCCTGATGGACAGCCTGCAGCAGGTCAACCAGCTTCAGCAGGAGGCTGATGCCAAGGTTCAGGACCTGGTGACGGGTGGGAGCGACAACGTTGTCGAGGTCTTCAGCGCGGTGCGCAAGGCCGACGTGGCCTTCAGCCTGCTGATGGAGATTCGCAACAAGATGCTGGATGCCTACCAGGAAATCCAGCAGATGCGTCTGTAAGTGCGGCGATCGTCTGGAGGCTGGTCCGGTCGGTAGCAGCCCGGCCGGCGGATCCGTCCGAACATGGAGGTGCGGACGATGGGATTTCTCCAACAGACCTGGCTGCAGGTCCAGGAGCATCTCAGGGGGCTTACCGTCTCACAGCGGTTGGCGATCGCCCTGTGCGTGGGCCTGATCGCCGTCTCCCTGGCGTGGCTGATGCACGTGTCGGTCACTCCCGACATGGTGGCTCTGCTGGATCAGTCGTTCACGCCGCAGGAACTGGTCAACGCCCAGCGGGAGCTCGATCGCTCCGGCATCCGCTATTCCATCAAGGGTGACCGCGTCTACGTGCCCAGCGAGCAGCGCGACTGGCTGCTGGCGCGGCTGCAGGAGTCCGAGGCGCTGCCGTCGGACATGACCATCAGCTTCGCCAAGCTCATGGAAGAGCAATCGATCTGGGTCAGTTACGAGGACGCCGCCTGGCAGCGCCAGGTGGCCCTGGGCAATGAACTGGCCCGGGTGCTCAAGCGCTTTTCCGGCGTCCGCAACGCGCAGGTCTTCATCGATCGCCCGGTGAAAAAGGGCTTCGGCAACAACCAGGGCGAACCCAAGGCCAGCGTCTATCTCGAGACCCGCGCCAATGCCCGCATCGACCGCGGCTTCGTCGATGCGGTCGCCAGTTTCGTCAGCGGCGCGGTCATCGGGCTGCGGCCGGAGAATGTCAGCATCGTCGACGCGACGACCGGGCAGCGCTACGAGGTCCGCAGCCGGGATAATGCGATGGCCGCCGACCTGCTGGACGACCGCCGCAAGAAGGAAGAGCACTACGCCGAGAAGATCCGCTCGCAGCTGTCATACATTCACGGGGTGCTGGTCGGGGTGTTCGCCGAGGTCGAGACCGAGGCCCGGCGGACCGAGGCCCGCACGCTCGGCCAGCCCATGGTCACCGAGGAGGAGTCGACAAGCGATTCGCAGCGGACCGCCTCGCCGGGCAGTGAACCCGGGGTGATGCCCAACGCGGCCGTCAGCGTCCCGGGCGGCGGGGGCGGGGGCATGACTCGCGAGCAGACGACCGACCGGACCCGCTTTGCCAAGGGCGACGAGACCATTACCGTCAGCGAGAACATGCGGGGCGTGATCAAACGGCTGACCGCCTCGATCAACGTGCCGCGATCGTACTTCATCCGCATCTATCAGCAGCGGACCGGCCAGGACCAGGCGCCGACCGACGACGATTTGCAGCCGATCATCGACGAGCACCTGCCGCTGATCAAGGCACAGGTCAAGCCCCTGGTCGACGCGACCACCGACGAGCAGGTTCAGGTCAGCTGGTTCTACGACGTGCCGATCCAGGCCGAGGTGGCGCTGGCTTCGACCGGCAACTTCGGTGAGGCGCTCGGGCAGTACGTGCGGCCGGCGGGCCTGGCGGGCCTGGCGGTTTTGAGCCTGGGCATGATGATCATGCTGGTCCGCAAGGCGCAGCCGCCGCGGCCGATCGGCGTGCGCATCGGCGGGTCCGGCGGTTCGGGTGATGACGGTGGCAGCGGCAGCGGCGGCGGCACGACCTCGGGTGGCCGCAAGGCGGTCGAGGAGCTGCTCACGATCGAGGGTGGCCCGGTGGGCAAGGCGCAGGTGACCCAGCCGATCCTGGAGGGGCGCGAGGTCGACGAGGATACCTTGAAGAGCCAGCAGATCATCGAGCAGGTCAACAGCCTGGTCAAGGACGATCCCGACGCGGTGGCCTCGATGCTCCGCAAGTGGATCGAGGAATCGCACTGACGAGAAGCCCCATACAAGGGAAGATGGATAGACGGAGCCCCGCGACGTGGCCAAACGCAGCGTAGTCCAGAGCATGATGAACGAGGAGATGGGCGGCCTTCGCAAGGCGGCGATCCTGCTGCTGGCGGTGGATCGCGAGTCGGCCGCCGAGCTGCTCAAGCGCCTCGACCGCGAGCAGGTCGAGGACGTCACCCGCGAGGTCGCCGCCCTGAGCGACGTCGAGACCCGCACCCGCGACCGGATTGTCGAGGAGTTCTATAACCTTGCGCTGGCCCGGGCCTATGTCGAGGAGGGGGGGCTGAACTACGCCAAGAGCCTGCTGGAGAGTTCGCTGCCCAAGGACGAGGCCGAACGGATCATCGAGCAGATCGAGCACCAGGTCTCCAAGCAGCCGTTCAGCTTTTTGCAGAAGGCCGAGACGGAGAACCTGCTGACGTTCATCCAGGAGGAACATCCCCAGACGATCGCGCTGATCCTGGCGCATCTGCCGCCGCACAAGGCCAGCGAGATTCTGGTGGGCCTGCCGGCTGCCAAGCAGATCGAGGTCGTCATCCGCATCGCCAACATGGAGCAGACCAACCCGGAGGTGATCAAGGAGGTCGAGCGCGGCCTCGAGTCGCGCCTCTCGGGCATCGTCTCGCAGAAGTTCCAGCGGGTCGGCGGCGTCGACTCGGTGGCCGAGATGCTCAACCTCGCCGACCGCGCGACGGAAAAGGCGATCATGGAGGCCCTGGAGTCGGAGGACCCGGACCTGGTCGAGCAGATCCGCCGGCTGATGTTCGTCTTCGAGGACATCCTGCAGGTCGACGACCGCGGCATCCAGAAGGTCCTTAAGGAGGTCGACAACAACGAACTGGCGCTGTCGCTCAAGACGGCCAGCGAAGACCTCCGCAATAAGATCTTCAACAACATGTCCGAGCGCGCGGTGCAGCTGATCAGCGAGGAGATGGAATTCATGGGGCCCGTCCGCATCAGCGAGGTCGAGGGCGCCCAGCAGAAGATCGTCGATATCGTTCGCCGGCTCGAGGATGCCGGCGAGATCATCATCATGGGCCGCGG
This sequence comes from Phycisphaerae bacterium, assembly GCA_041687575.1. Lineage (GTDB taxonomy): Bacteria > Planctomycetota > Phycisphaerae > UBA1845 > JANYLN01 > JANYLN01. Next base: position 18,178 of record JAWLBS010000003.1, read on the forward strand.
TGGCGACAAGGACATGGTCGTCTAGGAATTGAGGTTGCACGGTGCCGCTGATCAAGGCCAGACATGCTGACAGCCAGTTCGCTCAGGCCGAGGTCCTGCGACTGCAGGACGTCGAGGCCGAGGCCGAGCGGATCCTCGCCGCTGCCCGGCAAAAGGCGGATGCGATGCTCGCCGACGCCCGCAGCCAGGCGGAACGCCTCCGCACGGAGGCCCACCAGGCGGGTCTGGCCGCCGGACAGGCCGAAGGCCTCAAGGCAGGGCAGGGGCTCGGCTGCAAGCAGGCCCACGACCAGGCCTACAGCGAGTTCGCCGCAAGGCACGCGACGCTGGTTCGTTCGCTGACCAAAGCGTTTACGCAGTTCGAGGCCTCGCGCAGCGAGCTGCTGTCGGCCATGGAACGCGACGTGATCGCCCTGGCCGGCGCGATCGCCCACCGCGTCACCAAGGCGGCCGTCGAGGTCGACCCGGCGTGCGTGGCCGGCAACGTCCGCGAGGCCCTGCAGCTGCTGGCCAGCAGAAACCGCTTGGAGGTCAGGCTGCACCCGGCGGATCTGGACGAGGCCCGGCGGGTGGCGCGGGACCTGCTGGCGGGGCGCGAGTTCCAGGCGATCGAGTTTGCGGCTGACGAGGCGGTCTGCCGCGGCGGGGCCCTGCTGGTGACCCCGGGCGGGCAGATCGACGCGACGATCGAGACCCAGTGGCGGCGCGTGCTGGACGAGATTCTTGCCGCATGGCGGCAGCACTGGCTGCTGACCCCGGCCGTGATGACGCCGCTTGCGCCGCAGCCGCAGACTGGCGCCGGAGGCGGTGATTCGGCGAGCGGTGCAGGCGGCGCCTTGGATGGTGCGGAGGCGGCTGTCGAGTCGGCGGATGACTTCGATGATGAGGCCTGCTTCTTCGAGATCACCCAGGCCGAGTCGCCGCCGGCCGGCGATGCGGTCGACGATGATCCCGCCGCGGTCTTCGCCGAAGACGGGCCCGACCAGGACGAGTCGGTGCCCGGGATGGTGGAGATCGTTCAGCCGGCCGATGGTGAGCCGGATGCCGACAACCTGCAGCAGGCGCTGGAGAATCCGGCCGATCAGCAGGCCCTGATCGAAGAGGCGCTTGCCCAGGCGACCCGCGCGATGGCACGCGGGCATGAGGACAAACGACCGGCTGTCGCCTTCGACGATCGGGACGCGGCGGCGGCCGGTGATGATGCGACCGACGGCGAGGCGACCGTCGAGGAGATTCCGCTGGACCAGGTGGAAGAGATCGACCCGGATGACGTTGCTTGACGACCACATCCAGACGGTGCGGACGTGCCTGCCCCAGAAGGTGACGGGGCGGGTGGCGCACCTGCGCGGCCTGACGATCGCCGCCGAGGACCTGCCCGTGCCGGTCGGGGCGACGTGTGTGATCCGCACGCGCTGCGGCGAGCAGGCCCGCGTCGAGGTGATCGGCTTCGCCAGCGGGATGGCGCTGCTGATGCCGCTGGACGAGGCCCTGGGCGTCTCGCCGGGCGATCCGGTGACCTGCGTGCGGGCCCAGCAGTCGGTCCCCGTCGGATCGGCCCTGATGGGGCGGATCATCAATGCGATGGGCGAGCCGATCGACGAAGGCCCGCCGCCTGCGGCGGAGGCCTTTTACCCGCTGCACCGTCCCGCCCCACCCGCGATGCAGCGGCGGCGGATCCTCGAGCCGATCTCGACGGGGATCCGGTCGATCGACGGGATGATCACCGTCGGCGACGGTCAACGGCTGGGCATCTTCGCGGGCACGGGCGTCGGCAAGAGCGTGCTGCTGGGCATGGTCGCCCGGTACACCAGTGCCGACGTGACGGTGGTCGCGCTGGTGGGCGAGCGCGGCAGGGAAGTGCTCGATTTTATCGAAAAAGACCTCGGACCCGAGGGGCGCAAGCGGTGCGTGCTGGTGGTCAGCACCTCGGATGAGTCGCCGGCGATGCGGGTGCGGGCGGGCTTTACCGCCACGGCGGTGGCCGAGTTCTTCCGCGACCGCGGGCAGCGGGTGCTGCTGATGATGGACTCGGTCACGCGGGTGGCGATGGCGCAGCGGCAGATCGGTCTGGCCGCCGGCGAGCCGCCCGCTACCAAGGGCTACACGCCGAGCGTATTTGCGGTGCTGCCGAAGCTGCTGGAGCGCAGCGGTCGGCTCGGGACGGGCAGCATTACAGGATTCTACAGCGTCCTGGTTGAGGGCGACGACCTGACCGACCCGATCTGCGACGCCGTCCGCGGCATCGTCGACGGGCACATGGTACTCAGCCGGGCGCTGAGCAACCGGGGACACTGGCCGGCGGTCTCGGTGCTGGACAGCCTCAGCCGGCTGATGATCGACCTGGTGGACGAGAGCCATTACGGGGCCTCGCAGGAGGTCCGCCGGTTGCTGGCGGTCTGGCAGGACATCGAGGACCTGGTCAATATCGGGGCGTACGCGGCCGGGACGAATCCGGAGTACGATCTGGCAATCGCCGCGCGGCAGTGGATCAGCGAGTTTTTGCGGCAGAAGATCGCCGAGCCGAGCGGCCTGGACGACGCCCGCAAGCGTCTGGCGGAACTGGCGCAGCGGATCGAGACGGCCAAGGCGAAGGCCGCAGCCGCGAAAGGCGGCGGGCCGCGCCCGAATGCATGACACGAAACTGTAGGGTGGGCTATTGCCCACCAGATCGCCGCGTCGGGACGGACGCTTTACATTTGCGGCGGTTTCGGACCGACGAGCATGGCAGGATTGACCGACGGGTTGATTGCCCGCCAGACCTGCAGGAGCACCGGATGCACCGGACGGACATGAGACATTCGACACGCGCACCGGGTCTTGAAAAGAGGGATGACTGATGCCGACCGGGCGGTTCCGGCTGGAGCCTTTGCTGAAGATCCGGCGCCTCGAAGAGGATCGCGCCAAGAGGGTGGTCGCCGACCGCCTTCGCGAGATCAGCAAGGCCGGCGGGCAGATCGCCGGGCTTGCCGGGCAGATGGCCGAGGCAGGTGCGACGATGCGGTCGCTGGTTCTGGCCGGGCGGATCGTGCCGCAAGAGGCATCCCGCCAGCGGGGCTACATGGGCAGTCTCGCCATGCGGCAGTTGGAGATGAACGGGCGGATGGCGGCCCTGCAGGCCCATCTGGCGCGGGAGCGGGCGGCCCTGGCCGAGGCGACGCAGCGGCGAAAAATGCTGGAAAAGCTGAAGGAGCGCCAGCAGCAGCGCCAGGCCCGCCAGGCCGCGATCGCCGAACAGCGGGACAGCGACGAACTGGGCGCCGTGCGGTTCGCCCATGGGCTGAGCGAGGACGCCATGGCTTTGGAAACGGCCACCGAGGGCCGTGAGGACACGCAATAGCGGCGAGGCGACATGTTGCGAAAGATCGTGGGCATTCTGGGAATCCTGAGCCTGGTCGCGGTGCTGACGGGCGGCGGGGCGGCGGCGTACCTGGTCGCCAAGGGCACCCTCACCGCCGAGAGCCTGCACGCGGCGGTTGAGGCGATCACGAGTGAACCCGCCGAACCGCAGGCACACGAGTCCCAGATCGAGGATGCCAGCGCGAACCTGCCGGGCGGGACGGTCGGCGAGCGCCTTGAGGCCAGCGCGACTGGCGAGGCGGCGGCGTTGGGCGAACTGGAGATGCTTCGCCGGCAGATCGCCAACGAGCGATCGCTCGCGCAGGCGGCGCGCGTCGAGGTGATGCGCGAGCGCGAGCGGCTGGAGCAGCAGCGCAAGCAGTGGCAGGCCCAGCAAGCCGAGCAGCTCGAGACGGCACGCCAGGATGGCGTCCAGAAGGAGCTCGACTACCTGTCCAGCATCAAGGCCGATCAGGCGCTGACCCTGCTGATGACCAAGTCCGATCCGGAGGCCGCTCGGATCCTGCTGGCCATGGAGACCCGCAGAGGCAAAAAAATTATTGAAATGTGTAAAACGGCCGATCAGGTTGATTGGATCCAGCGGATTCTGGAGTTGATCCGCAAGCAGAACAACGTCCAGGCGGCGGCTCTAGCGGGAGGCTGATGCCGGTGTCAAGGAAGACGTCATGCTGGACACGCAAAGTGCATCCGTATCCGTACAGGCGACGGGAGCCGGCGGCGCGAGCGGGCGAGGTGTAGCCTCCCGGCCGGCCGCGGCCGGCGAATCGTCGTTCGATTCGGTCTTCAGGGAAACCGTCGCCCGGGGCAGGCCCTCGCGGTCCGCCGATCGCCGGCTCGAGTCGCAGCGCGAAAGCGGTCCGCAAAAGCCGACCGACGCGCAGCCGGCCCAGCGCCGCCCACGCAGCCGCCAGGACGAGTCGGTCGATCCGGCCGAGGCCGGCGCCCGCGAGGGAGTCGTGCCCGACGATGCGGCTGCGCCCGATCCGGTGCTGCAGGACCCGGCTGCGTCGAAGGGTGCCGAATCGTCCGAGCCGTCCGCGGCAAAGGTCGAGTCTGGACGGGCAGGTGACGCCGCTGCGGCCGCTTCGCAACCGGCCGCCTCGGGCACGGCGTCCGAGCCGTCCGCTGCCGCGGCGTCTGAGGGGTTCGCCGCGGCCCCCGCTTCATTACCCTCGGATGCGTCCTCGTTCGGCGGGCTTACGCCGTCGACGCAAGCGGCGCCGGGGACGTCGACGGCCCAGGCCGCTGCGGCGTCGGCGGCGTCCACCGTCTCGATGACCGGTCAGGCGCAGGGGCAGCAGTCCGTTGTGGGTGTAAACCCGCAGCCCTCTGGGCGGGCGCGGGGGGCTGATGCCGCGAATGCATCGGCTGGGCAGTCAAATGCGGATGCGCGTCAGGGGGCACAGGGGCTGGCGGACCTTTCCGCTGTCGCACCGCAAACGGGTGGCGAGCCCCGCAACGGGGCGGTCGTCGCGCTGTCGCCGGCGATGGCGTCGCTCCAGACCGGAACCAGCCGGGCGGCCGGGCCGATGACCGCCGGGTCGCCGCTGGACGTGCTCAAGGAATTCGGGCCGTTGCAGGCCCTTCAGGGGGAAGCCGCCCAGACGCTCAAACCGGCCGAGGCCGGGACAGATGGTGATCCAACCGCGGGCCAGCGTGCGGCCTCGACCCCGGCCGATCCGACTGGCCTGTTGCACCGTATGGACGCGTCGCCAGCCATGACGGCGGGCCAGGCCGGCGGCGCGGCCCAGCCGACGACGCTGACCGGTGCCGGCGCGACCGCGGCGGATCGCTTGCCGGCAGCGGCCTCGCAGATGCCGCACGCCCAGGCCTCGCCGAACATGGATCGCCTGGCCAACGTCGTGCACGCCGCCGTCGGCCGCCAGCAGTCGGTCGCGCGGATGCAGCTGCAGCCGCCGGAACTCGGCGCGGTGACCGCCGTGCTCCATTTGCGGCAGAACAAGATGGAACTGAAACTGGAAGTTGCCAGCCAGGCCGCTCGCGACCTGGTCAGCGGCGGGCTGGACCGACTGCGGGAGGCCTTGCAGCAGCAGGGCATCACGCTCGACCGTACGACCGTCAACGTCGCGCCCCGCTCCGAACAGGCGACCGGCGATGCCCAGCAGCAGGCGTGGCAGGGGACGGCTGACCCCCACGCCGGCTCTTCGCAGCCCGACTCGGGCCGGCAGGAGGGCGGGCATGATGCGGCCGGGACGCCCGGTCTGGAAAGAGAACTCGTCGGCGCGGTCGCCGAGGCCGATGCCTCGCCGATCGCCTGGTCCTACGCGGCGGGCCTGAACGTGCTCGCCTGACAGACGGATCGAACGTGCAAAAAACGCAAGGAGATAGACAATGGCAGTCGACGCGATAACCAGCGGCACTTCCTCGGCGGGCTCCGCCGGCAAGACCTCCGCCCAGATGGGCAGCGAGGACTTCTACAAGCTGCTCATCGCCGAACTCCGGTACCAGGACCCCATGCAGCCGATGGACAACTCCAAGATGGTCGAGCAGGTCGCCGGCATCCGCCAGATCGAGGCCTCCGCGAACATGAGCCTCGCCCTGGAGAGCGTCACCCGCCAGCAGAACTTCGGCACCGGCGCCAACCTGATCGGCAAGATGGTCATCGGCAAGCTGACCGACAAGAACGGCAACGAGCAGTACGTCGATGGGGTGGTCACGGCCGTGCGGTTCGAGAAGAACGGCAAGGTCATCCTCGACCTGGACAGCGGTTCGAGTCTGCCGCTCGAGACGGTCGTCGAGGTTCGCAACCTCAGTGCCGCCGCGGACGGGCCGGGCGCCGAGTCCGACGCCGGCGAGCAGCCGGCTTAACCACAGGATTCACGCGCAGCCGCGCGATAGCAAAGGAGCACGAAGATGGGTCTGACGTCCGCACTGTATACCGGTTTGACGGGGCTGAACTCCAACCAGTTCCGCATCGACGTGATCGGTGACAATATCGCCAATGCCAATACATCGGGCTTCAAGAGTTCCCGCAGCACCTTCCAGACGCAGTTCGCCCAGATGATGACGATGGGCACCCCGCCGAGCGGCATGCACGGCGGTACCAACGGCATCCAGGTGGGTCTCGGCTCGACCATCGGCGCGACCCAGCGCAACATGCAGCAGGGCTCCACCGAGACGACCGGTCTGGCGACCGATATGGCCGTCGACGGCAACGGCTTTTTCGTCGTCCGCTCCAATGACAACCGCCAGGCCTACACCCGCGACGGCTCGTTCATGCTCAACGCGGACAACTACCTGGTATCGTCCGATGGCTTTTACCTGCAGGGGTTCGGCGTCGACGATAACTTCAACGTCGTGCCCGGCGTGATGACCGACCTGAGAATCCCGCTCGGGCGCATGAGCGAGGCGCGGGCCACCGGCAAGGCCCACCTGAGCGGCAACCTTTCGCCCGGCCAGGGCATCGTAGGCACGCAGGGCACCCGCTACCGGAGCCAGGCCCTGATCGTTGACGGTACGGGCGTGGCCGCGACCGCCGCCACGAACCTGACCGGCCTGCGCGGCGCGGCCCCGGGCAGCGCCATGTTCGCCGCCGGCGATGTGATCACCGTCAGCGGCATCCAGAAGGGCGGGCGGAACATCCCCGACGCCCAGTTCGTCGTCGGCACGACCGGCACGACCGTGGGCGACTATGCGGCCTGGCTGGAGAACATCATCGGCATCAACACCGGCGCCGGCGTGCCGGGGACGCCCGGTGTGACGATCAGCGCGGCTGGCGAGATTGTGATCGACGGCAACGCCGGCGGGGAGAACGCCCTGTCCATCGCGCCCGGCTACATCAGCAGCAACGGCGCGGTCGCCCAGCCGTTTACCTTCGGCTCGCCCGAGCTCAGCGCCGTCGGCGAGAGCGTTTACACGTCGTTTACCGTCTACGACTCGCTCGGTTCACCGATGCAGGTCAATCTGACGATGGTTCTTGAGAACAAGGCCACCTCCGGCAACACGTGGCGTTTCTATGCCGAGAGCCCGGACGACGCCACCGGCAGCCTGGCGGTCGGCTCGGGTACCATCACGTTCAACCAGAACGGGCAGCTCGTCACCAGCACCGGCACCGACATCCAGATCCAGCGCGACAACAGCGGCGCCACCGACCCGCTGGCCTTCGGCCTGGACTTCGCCGCGGTCACGGGCCTGAACACCGGTTCGCTCCATTCGACCCTGATGGCCACCGCCCAGGACGGTTTCCCCCCGGGCACGCTGCACAGCTTCAGCGTCGGCGCCGACGGCACGGTCATCGGCACGTTCACCAACGGCCTGAGCCGCACCCTCGGCCAGGTGACCCTGGCGACCTTCTCCAACTCCGCGGGCCTGACCCGCGAGACCAACAACCTCTTTCGGGCCGGGCCCAACAGCGGCGAAGCCGTGATCATGGCACCGGGCACGATGGGGGCCGGCCAGGTGCTCTCGGGCGCTCTGGAGCTCAGCAACGTCGATCTGAGCCGCGAGTTCATCGGCCTGATCAACGCCTCGACCGGCTTCAGCGCCGCCGGAAAGGTGATCACCACCAGCGATAGACTGCTCAACGACCTGCTGATGTTGACGAGGTAGCCGATGAGGCCCCTGCTGCGATCTCGAAGGGCAGGTTCGCCTCGGCGACGCGGTTGGCCAGGCGGTCACGGATCGTGACCTTCAGCACGTAGCCCCCGGCCGGCAGGTTGCCGGGGATGCTCAGGACCTTGGGGACGAAAAAGTCGCGGCGGGGGTGGCGGCAGACGTCCTCGATCTGTTCGTCCTGGTAGTTCCACAGTTCCCGGCCGTCGGCGGTGAGGATCGCCAGCCGCTCGCCCAGCAGCGTGCGGTACCAGCCCGGCTTGTCGGGGTGAGGTTCGGTGGCAAAACCGGCCAGTTCGCAGTAGAGCACGACCATGTTCTTGCGGCCGGCGGGGAATCGCCAGGGCTTGGGCAGGGCCTCATAATTACCATAATTATGAACCGACCAGCAGAGCACCGCCCGGGGGATCCGCAGGGGCTGGACCTGGCGGAGCGTCAGATCGAGCGATTCAAGGGCCTGCTGAAACTTTTGCGCGTCGGTCTGGCTGGCGGGGCCGTCCATCGTGCTCGCAGCCTGCACCACCTGCCAGATCGACTCGGCGAGGCGGCGCTTCTCGGCGTCGCGCAGAGGCCAATCCTCCGCTGGCGACTCATCCCCCAATGACCACTGCGCCAGGCGTAGACGCAGGGCCGCACCGACCGAGTCGGGGTGCCGGCGGGCCTGGCTGCGGAGGTCCTCCAGCAGATCGCGGAGGTCGCCGGCCGCGGAGCCGACGTTGGGGCCGGCGGACCGGTTGGCCCGGGCGAGATCGTCGGGCGCGGCGGACGGTTCGGCGGCCACGGTCGCCAGCGCGGCCGGGGAGATCTCGATCTCGACGATCCGGGTGTCCTGTGAGGCGGATGGCTCGGTGTCGGTCTCCAGGCGGACATCGACCGGCGCGGCGGGGGACTGTCGGGCCGATGGGGTCGCGGGCGCGGCCGGCTCGGCTGCGCCCGGTGTTGCCGGGGAAGATACGACGATCTCGGGGGCGAGAGGCACGTGCGGCGACGCCGTGGCCGCCGGGGTACGGGCGGCGGCCGCGTCGCTGGCACCGCCTGTTTCGACAGCCGGATCGACGGCGGCACTGTCAGCCGGCCGGGCCTGGCCGGCGGGCGGTGTGCCTTCGGGGGCGGCCTCGTGGCGGGCGAGTTTGGCGTGCAGGTCGTCCATGGGCAGGTTGGCGACGTACTGCTCGACCTCACGGGCGAGATCGTCCTGGGGCTCGGTCGCTTGCGACTGCTCCTGCGCGCCGGGTTGCGTGTCGGCTGCCGTCGCCTGCGCCGCAGCTGGCGGTGGTGTTGCCGCCGACTGCCGTTCCGCGCTACGGTCCTGTCGCTGCAGGAAGGGGTTTTCGAACTTCATCGAGTCGCAGCCTGCCGCCAGGGCAAGCAGGGACAGGACGGCGCAGCTGGCGAGGACGCGCCGCATCCGTCCGGCTTGGCGGATCGCGCATGCATCGGTGGGCGTGGGCATCGGGATCGGGCCTCCATGCCGTGATCGTCGAAACGTACGAAAGATGCCGTATCCTAATTCAGGATGCCCATGTTGTGCAACCTGCAAATGCCCTTACGGTCGCGGCTCGTTCCCGGGGGGTACGGGCGCCTTGGCGCCCGCGAGTCTCAGGCGCTGAACTCCCGGTGGCGTTTGACGAGCTGGTCGCGGAGCCGCGCGAGGATCGCCGAGTGCATCTGGCTGACCCGCGACTCGGAGAGGTCGAGGGTCTGGCCGATCTCTTTCATCGTCATCTCTTCGTAATAGTAAAGCAGCAGGATCAATCGTTCGGCGCGGGAAAGGCCCTTGGTAATCAGGTCGCGGACGTCCTTTTTCTGGAGCTCGACGACGGGGTTCTCGCTGTGCCTGTCCTCGACGATGTCAACCTCCCGGACGTCCTTGTCGTTGTCGGTCTCGAGGTAGGGGCGTGACAGCGAGACGAAGGATACCGCCGTCGCCTCGCGCTCGAGCTTCTCGTACTCCTCTTCGGAAAGCCCCATGTGCTTGGCGATCTCGCCGCTGCAGGGGTCGCGACCGAGCTCCATCTCCAGTTGGCGGACGGCCTGGTCGATCTTGCGGGCGCGGCTGCGGACCAGGCGTGGCACGATGTCCATGTCGCGCAGGGCGTCGAGGATCGCGCCGCGGATGCGGGCGGAGCAGTAGGTTTCGAACTTGACCCCGCGCGACAGGTCGAACGCGTCGATGGCGTCCATCAGGCCGAAGACCCCGGCGGAGATCAGATCGTCGAGCTCGACCTCGTCAGGCAGCTTCGACCAGACACGCTCCGCGTTATAGCGGACCAGCGAGTGATAGCTCTCGAGCAGGACGTTGCGAAGATGGACGTCGCCCGTCTTCTTGTACTGCTGCCAGACGGGCTGGAGATCTATACTTTTCCGCTGTGTTGCCATTGGGTCGCCCTCCGTGGCGATGGAACAGCAGGTTCAAGACAGCTAAGGCTCAACCGTTACAGACCGCACTTCAGTTCTTCGACGTGGCCGACTGGCCGTCATCCGATTCGGCCGGTTCGACTTCGCCGGCTACGGGCACCTCGCGGCCTTCGAGGGCGTCTTCCGCTTCCTTGCGGACCTTCTCGAAAATCACCGTCTCGGCAGCCCAGCCGACCACCCATCCCAGGAGGCAAAAGACGATCATCGCCTTGATGCCGCGCTCGATCGCGACTTCCGCGCGAGCCCCGGAGGACAGACCTCCCAGGATGCAGATGGCAAAGGCCATCAGTCCTAAAATACCGGCCAGCAGTTTTGCCAGCATAAGCTTTTCCCGGCCGCCGACAAGTCATCCGGCGGCGGATTCGCACTATTTGAACAATCCCAGGACGCGGCGGAAAAAGCCGCCGTGCCGATCGACCGGAACCAGGGACTTGTCGACCCGGCGCGCCAGCGCGTCGATACACCGCGCCGCGGCACTGCGCGGCTTGTAGATCACCACCGGCGCGCGATGCCTGACCGCCGCGATCATCGCGTCGTCGCGCAGGATATAGCCGCCATCCTGCACCGACGCCTTGAGGAACCGCCACGAGACCCGGGCGAGCCTCTGGTAGACCTCTTGCGCTTCCTTGCGGCTGGCGGCGACGTTGACCACGAGCTGCGGACTCCACGTATCGTCGTACCGCTGCGTCATCACCTTGACCAGGGCATAGGCGTCGGTCAGGGACGTCGGCTCGGGGGCGGTGACGATCAGCGTCAGGTCGGCCGCCCCGGCGAATGACAGCACGTTCGGCGAGATGCCCGCCCCGCAGTCGACGACGATGATGTCGGCCTCGCCCTCGAGCTCCTCGAACGACTCGACGAGGCGGGCCCGTTCGAATTCCGACAGGTCGGCAAGCCGGGCGACCCCCGAGCCGCCGCTGATCAGGCTCACCCCGCAGGACGTCTCCTGGATCACCTGGCGGATGGTTTGGCGGCCGTCGAGCACGTCCATCACCGTGTGGCCCGGGTCGACGTTCAGCAGGACCTCGGCGTTGGCCAGGCCCAGGTCCGCATCGAACAGCACCACCCGCCGCCCCCTGGCTGCCAGGCAGGCGGCCAGGTTGACCGAGACCGCGGTTTTGCCCACGCCGCCCTTGCCGCTGGCGACGGCGACCACGCGCGCCTGGCGGGCCTGTTTCTGCTGGGCGACGAGTCTGCGAAGTTTGGATGCCTGGTCGTTGGCAAGCATGTTATGTCTCGAAACCCATTGCCCTGCCCAGCAGTGCCGGCTGCTGGCCGACGATCAGCGCGGCCAGTTCCGACCTCCTGCCGGGGGCAATGTCATCGGGCACGTCCTGCCCCATCGTAATGTAGGACAGGGCCTTGTTCACGCGCTTCAGCACGTTGAGCATCACGCCGAAGCCGACCGCCTCGTCGAGCTTGGTAAAGACGATCCGGTCGACGCGGACCTCGCTGAACCGCTCGACCGCCTGCAGCAGATTCGGCTCGCTGGCGGCGCTGGAGAGCACCAGGTGCACCTCGTCCGGCTTGCCGGCGTCGATGAAACTCTTGAGCTCCTGGATGCGGATCGCGTCGTTGTGGCTGCGGCCGGCGGTGTCGATCAAAATCACGTCGCGGTCGCGCATCTTGGCGACGGCGTCGACGAGTTCCTTGGGCGTGAGCACGACCTGCAGCGGCACGTCGAGGATCTGGGCGTACATGCGGAGCTGGTCGACCGCGGCGATGCGGTAGGTGTCGATGGTGATCAGGCCGACGCGGCAGCGGCCGCGGAGCTTGAAGTTGGCGGCGAGCTTGGCGATCGTCGTGGTTTTGCCGACCCCGGTCGGGCCGATGAAGGCGACCACGTGCGGCTGGCCGGTCTTGCCGCGTTCGATGCCGCCGGCCTCGGGCAGGCTCGCCTCGATCAGCTCGAGCAGCTCGGTGCGGACCAGGTCCTGGTCCTGGATCTGCTCGACAGTCAGCCGGTCGCGGAGCGTGTCGAGCACCTGGTAGGCGATCTCTTCGGCGACCTGGTTTTCGATCAGCTGGCGATAGGTCCGCATGAGCGCGTCGGGCAGCGCCGGCCCGTGGGCTTTGCGGCTCTCGCGGACGTGCTCGGCGACCATGCCGCGCAGCAGGCCCAGTTCCTTCTGGAGACCGCGGAGGTCGCCGCTGTCTGGGCCCTGCTTGACGGCGAGGCTGACCCCGGCGGTGGAATCGTCCGGGTTGGCCTCGGTTCGGGCGGCGGCGGCATAGGCGGCCAGGATAGCGGCCTTGGAGCGGGCGGTGTTGATCGTGTCGGCCTGGGCTCCGGGCTCGGGCCTGGTTTCGGCTCGGGGCTCGGGGCGCGTGCTGCGCTGGGCGCTGCGCCGCGCGGGCAGGACGTTGACGTCCGTTGCGGCGGTCACCTCGACCAGGCTCCGGCCGCCCACGCCCATCCAGCCACCCTTGCGAATCGTGCGGGTGTGCAGGATCACGGCTTCCCGGCCGAGGTCACGCTTGACCATAGCCAGGACTTCATGCATGGACTGTGCTTGATACGTTCGCAGATTCATTGCTCAGCACCGTCACTCCCAGGCTCTGGACTTCTACCCCTGCGACCACCTCGTTGTACCCCAGCACGGCTGCGTGGGGCAACGCCGTTTCGATCAATCGCCGCATCGTCGCGCGGATCTGCGGGCTGCAGAGCACCACGGGTGTCCTGCCGCCGCTGGCCCCGATCGCCCGGTCCACCTGGCCGGCCAGGGCCTCTATGATGCGCCGCTGGGTCGTCACCTGCATGGTCAGGAACGAGCCGCGGTCGCTCCGCTCGATATGCGCCTGAATCATGTCTTCCAGCTGCGGATCGAGACTGACGCAGTAGAGCCTCCCATCCTCAGCAAGGTACTGCTGACAGATCTGTCGGGCAAGCGCGTTGCGAACATATTCTGTCAGGACTTCGTGATCCTTGGTTCGGCCGGCCCAGTCGCCGAGCGTCTCGACGATGGTCTCCAGGTCGCGGATGGCCACCCCCTCGCGCAGGAGGTTCTGCAGGACCTTCTGGACGTCGCCGAGTTTGAGCTGGTCGGGGATGACCTCCTCGACGAGTTTGCCCGCCCGCTCCTTGAGCGTGTCGATCAGCCGGCTGGTCTCCTGGCGGGTCAGCAGGGTGGCGGCGTTGCGCTTGATCAGTTCGGTCAGGTGGGTGGCCAGCACGCTGGAGGCGGGCACGACCGTGTAGTTCCGCTGTTCGGCGAAGGCCTTCTGCTCGTCGCTCACCCAGTAGGCCTTCAGACCGAAGGCCGGCTCCTGCGTCTCGATGCCGGGCAGCGGGCCGGCCGCGGCGCCGTTGTCGATCGCCAGGCTGTGGCCGGGCAAAGCCTCGCCCTGGCCGGCGTCGACGCCCTTGATCTTGACGACGTACTGGTTGGGCTCGAGGCGGAGTTGATCGCGGATGCGGATCGGCGGGACGACCAGGCCCATGTCCTGGGCGACTTGCCGGCGGATCGAGGTGATCCGGTCGAGCAGGTCGCCTCCCTGCTTGCGGTCGACCAGCTTGATCAGGCCGTAGCCGACCTCCAGGCTCATCGGGTCGATGGCCAGGTAGCTTTCCACCTTCTCGGGGGGCTTGGATGCCTCGGCCGCCTTGGTCTTCGCCTGCTGGACCTGGACGGCCTTTGCCTGCCCCCGCGTCAGCAGCAGCGCCACCACCGTGCAGCCGGCGCCCAGCACGAACAGCGGCGCCTTGGGCAGTGGCGTGGCCATCAGGATGAACAGGAACGAGCCCGCCACCATCAGCCCGACCGGCTGGCCGGTCATCTGCGTGATGATCTCTTCGCCGAGGTTCGACTGGCCGGTGTTGCGCGTCACGAGTACGCCGGCCGAGATCGAGACGATAAACGCCGGGATCTGCGTGACCAGGCCGTCGCCGATGGTCAGGCGGGTGAAGGTGTCGAGGCTCTGCTGCAGGCCGAAGCCTTCCTGGACCATGCCGACGTACAGGCCGCCGAGGACGTTGACCACGGTGATGATGATGCCGGCGATGGCGTCGCCGCGGACGAACTTGCTGGCACCGTCCATGGCCCCGTAGAAGTCGGCCTCGCGGCTGATCTCCTGGCGGCGGTGGCGGGCCTCGTCCTCCTTGATCAGCCCGGCGTTCAGGTCGGCGTCGATGGCCATCTGCTTGCCGGGCATGCCGTCGAGGGTGAACCGCGCGGCGACCTCGGCGATTCGCGTGGCCCCCTTGGTGATGACCACGAACTGGATCACGAAGATGATCAGGAAGATGATGATCCCCACTGCCAGCGAGCCCTGGGCGACGAAGTTGCCGAAGGCCTCGACGACCTGGCCGGCCGCGGCGGTGCCGTCGCCGGCGTTGGTCAGGATCAGGCGCGTGGTGGCGGTGTTGAGTACGAGCCGAAAGAGGGTCAGGCCCAGCAGCAGGGAGGGGAAGACGGAAAAGTCCAGCGGGCGCTTCACGTACATCACGTTGACCAGCACGATCGCGCCGACGGTGATGTTGGTCGCCAGCAGCAGGTCCATGATCGGGGTGGGAAGCGGCACGAGGATCACGAACAACAGAAGGATGGCCACGACGGGAAACGCCATCCCGCGGTGGCGATAAAACGTCTGCAACCAACCTGATTGGTCAATGACAGCTGCCGGCATCCGTGCCTACCGCCCGCATTGAAAGAACGACTGACGATAATCCGTTTCCGGGCATCCATGCCCGGGTGGCCGAGTCAGGCCGAGATCGGTCTTCGCCGATAACCGCGCCGGGTTATTTCATACACGTAAGCGAGCACTTCCGCAATAGCTTTGTAGAATTCCCGCGGAATTTCCTGGCCGACTTCGACGGTTTTGTAGATCGCTTGCGCCAGGGGCTTGCGCTCGACGATCGGGATGCCGTGCTCGGCGGCGATCTGGCGGATCATCGCGGCCATGTATCCCTGTCCCTTGGCCAGGACGCGGGGCACCGACATCGTATCGGGATCGTACTTGATCGCGATGGCCAGTTCGGTCGGATTGGTGATGACCACGTCGGCCTTGGGCACGTCGTAGCGCATCCGCTGCACAGCGAGTTGCTGCTGGATCTGGCGTCGCCGCTGCTTGAGCATCGGGTCGCCCTCCATGCGACGATACTCCTCCTTGACCTCCTCCTTGGACATCTTGAGGTCCTGCTCGTGTTTCCATCGCTGCCACGCGTAGTCGATGATCCCCAGCACCAGCAGGGCCACCGCCAGCCGAAGGCACATCGTGTAGAGGACCTGCCCCGTATAGGCGGCCAGTTCGCCGACGCCCAGGCGGGCCGAGTAGATGATCCCCGCGTGCATCTGCCAGAGCGTAAATGACCCGATGGCCGCGACGGCAGTCATCTTGGCGATGCCCATGCCCAGGCGGACCAGCGCCTGCATGTCGAAGAGTTTCTTCAGGCCGCTGACCGGGTTGATCCGCTTCAGGTCGGGCTTGAGCGGCTCGGAGCTGACGAGCCAGCCGACCTGGGCGAGGTTGGCGGCTGTCACCAGCAGCGCCCCCAGCAGCAGTATTGGCAGGGCGATCATCGCCATCGCGCGGACCACCAGGCCGAACAGTTCGACGACCTCATGAGGGCGGGCCGCGTCGCTGCCCAGCAGTGCCTGATAGGTCTGCAGGAGCGTGTCGATGATGTGGGGCGTCAGGTAGCGAAGCAACACCACGATGCCCAGCAGCATGACCGCCGCGGGCAGGTCCTGGCTGCGGGCGACCTGCCCCTTTTCCCGCGCCTCCTGGCGCCGTTTCGGGGTCGGTGTCTCCGTCCGTTCGCCGCGATCGTCAGCCACCGGCCGCCTCCCCGATCGCCCCGCGGATCGCTTCGAGCAGGCCGCCGCCGCTGGTCAGGCTCATGTCGACCGCCACCGACATCGTCAGCAACGCCACCACCATGCCCACCAGGATCCGCAGCGGAAACCCGACCACCAGGATGTTGATCTGCGGCATGACCCGGCTGGTGAAGCCCATCGCCATTTCGGATAGAAGCAGGGCCAGAAGGACCGGCCAGGCCACCCGGATCGCCATCTCGAACACCCCGCCGAAGAGGCTCCACACCAGCACCGGCACGGTCTGCGGCCAGCTGAACCCCATCGGCGGCAGCAGCGTGAAGGTCTCCAGCACCGACCGGATCAGCAACCGGTGCCCGCCCACCGCCAGAAAGCCGATCCCTACGACCCAGTAGTAGACGGTGCCCAGGATGTCCATGTCCGCGTCGAAGCCGGGGTTGTAGACCTCCGCCAGCGCCAGCCCCGCCTGCTGGGAGATCAGGTGCGTGCCCAGCTGCAGGCCGACGAACATCAGGTTGAGCACGAAGCCGAAGACGGCGCCCAGGGCGAGTTCCGCCCCCACGCCGACCAGCAGGTCGGACCAGCCGAGCACCTCCGGCCGCAGCGCCAGCACGTTCGGCAGGACGATCAGCGAGACCCCCAGGGACAGGTAGACCTTCACCCGCAGGGGGATGGCGGAGTTGTTGAGCATCGGCGCGGTCAGGAACAGGCCCGTGATCCGCGCCAGCACCAGCGCCAGCAGCGGCAGGATCATCGGCAGATCGAAAAACGTCAGCGCGGGCATCGTGTACTTCCCTTTTGTACTTCGCCCGACGGTGAGGGCATTCTTACGCAAGCACGGTCCTGCTGCGCATGACCGCACCTGATACTTTTTTCGCGGCGTTATTCTCGTAGCGCAGCTTTATTCTGCCTTCGCGGCTCGGCCACTCGCATCGCTGCGATCGCTCGCTCGGGCAGGCCGCCTGAAGGCGGGACTCCAAGCGCCTGCTGAAGCCGGGACTCCTAACTGTGCGGCTCTGCTGTGCAGGACCGCCCCGTGCAGGGGGCCGGCTTATTGCCATGTACCCAGCAGCCTCGTGGAAAACTCGATCATCCGCCGCGTCATCCAGGGCGCCAGCAGGATCGCCGCCAGCGCCATCACGACGATCTTGGGCACGAAGACCAGGGTCTGCTCGTGCAGCTGCGTGACGGCCTGCAGCAGACTGATGATCAGGCCTACCAGCAATCCCAGGGCCAGGATCGGCCCACCGATCACCAGGATCATCATGATGGCCTCGCGTCCCAGATCGATAGCCTGATCGACGTTCATGGCGTTCCTTCAATTCTCCCTTACCGGGCCCTGCGGGGAGTGAAGAACCCCCACTCCTCGCCCTCATTGATTGATCCCGGCGCAGAACATGAATAGGTCAATTCGCGCCTTCATTTGGCCTGCCCGCTTGCGGGCAGTGTTCCCTACCTCGCGAACGAGTCCAGCACGGTCCCGGCGACCAGTCGCCAGCCGTCCGACAGAACAAACAACAAGAGCTTGAACGGCAGCGATATCAGTACTGGCGGCAGCATGAGCATGCCCATCGAGACCAGGACCGTGGCGATGACCATGTCGATGATCAAAAACGGGATGTAGATCCGGAACCCGATCACGAATGCCGTCTTGAGCTCGCTGAGCACGAAAGCGGGGACCATGACCAGGGTGGGCACGTCGCTCCAGGTCACCTGCTCGTCCAGCCCGATCGACGAACCCCGCTGGTACTCCCAGAACATGTAGACGTCTTCCTCGTTCCCCATCCGCTCGATCTGCCGGATCATGAACCCGCGCAGCGACTGGCCGGTCTGCTGGAGGGCGTCCATCTGCGAGATCTCGCCCGCCAGGTAGGGCTGCAGGGCGGTGGCGTTGACGTCCTGCCAGGTCGGGGCCATCACCAGGGCCGTCAGCAGCAGGCTCAGGCCCACCAGCACCTGGCCGGGGGGCAGCTGCTGCGCGCCCAAGGCCTGGCGCAGCAGCGCCAGCACCACCACGATCCGGGTGAACGATGTCGTGAGTATGAAAATGGCCGGCGCCAGCGACAGGACCGTCAGCAGCAGCAGGATCTGCAGCGTCGAGCTGATGGCCTCGCGGTCGGCCGCGGGGGGCATCGTCTGGCGCAAGTCGGGGATGTTCAGCGGGTTGTCGATGGTCTGTGCCAGCGCACCGTGGGTGCAGGCCAGCACGCACAGCAAGGCGATGATCAGGGATTTTGCGGTTGTCACGTTCATAGGCATCCATGCCCGGGGCCGCGCGAGTCCCTCGCGCGTCGTGTGCAAACACAAGTCCGGTGGCGGCCGGCAACAGCACAAACCGCCTGGGCGGATGCGAGCCGCCCTACTTGCCCTGAATCGACTGCATCTTGCCGATCAGGGCCTTGAGCTCGTGGCGAAGCCGGCCGACGTCCGACTCGCTCTGCGCCGGTCCGGTCGGCCCGTCATCCGCTGCCGCACCGTCCAGCCGGTCGTACTCGTGCGAGGCGGCGTCCATCGTCTCCTGGAACTCGCGGCTGGCGCTGCCGGCCTTAGCGCCTTCAATACGGGTCAGGACCTGCGCGGCCTCCTGCGGATCGGTCAGTTCGCTGAGCAGCTCCACGTTCTGCGGGCCAAGGCCCACGAGAAGGATTCGCCCGCCGAAACGGACGAGCACCATCTGATGCTTGTTTGTCAGGTACCCGCGGCTGAGGATCTGGACAGCCGCGGTCGATCCGCCGAACGAACGGCCCACGCCAGCTTTGCGAAGCCATTGTAGCACGAAACCCATCACTGCCAAGACGACGCCGAGGATTCCAAGGGTCTGTAACCAGACCACCCACCCGCCCGAGGAGCTGGGTGGTTGGCCGTCGGCGCGGCTGGCGCGGCCCGGGACACGTGTGATCGGGCGGTCTTCCAGGCTCAGGGGCGATGAGGCGTCCGTGGTTTCGACGGGGCCGGTCCCGGAGACCGAGGCCGGCGCCGTGCGGGCGTCGTCTTGCAGGTCGGCAGGGGCGGACCCGGCCCATGAGGGCGCAGCGGCCGCCGGGGCCGCAGCCGATACCACCAGCACCGTCACAAGGACTCGTAACCAATCACGCATCACTGCAATCCACGCATCCGCGTTGTCAGACATGCATGGCCCCGCGCCCGTGCCGTGCGGGTCCGTTCGCGCCGAGCGGCCATCAGACGCTCATCTCCTGCGGCGAAGAGACGATCTCGTTGACCCGCACACAGAAATTGTCGTTGAGCACGAGCACCTCGCCGTGGGCGACGAGCCGCTCGTTGACGTAGATGTCCACCGGGTCGCCGGCGAGCTTGTCCAGCTCGACGACGCTGCCCTGGTCCAGGCGCAGCACGTCCTCGACCAGCATCCGCGTCCGCCCCAGCTCGATCCGTACGTGCAGCTGAACGTCCTCGATCAACTGGAGTTTGTCCAGCTCCAGGGGCCTGGATTTGCCGTTGGCGCCGTTGGAGAACTGGGGCAGATCCACCGCGGCCGCCCCGTCCGGCGGCGAGCAAGAGCCGCCTGGGGGCGAATCCGGCTTGTCGGTAGCGATCGCCTCGGCCATCGCAGCGGCGAACGCGTCATAGGGGCGACCCGACTGGTCGACCTTCTGTCCGGCGGGATGGGCATCCTGTGTGGCGGCCTGTTTCAAGGCGGCATCGCGAGCGGCGGCCTTGAGATCCTCGGGTGGCTGGGCGCTTGTTGTAGCCCCATTCATCGCGGCATCGATCTCTTCCTGGCTGAGCGGGTCCAGGTCGCCAGACGCCTGGGCTTCGGCCGGTTCGGGAGTCCGATCTGCCGCCTGGGCGGCGGCAGCGTGTTCCCGCGGCTGTTGGGGGGGCGCTTCGGCATCGGCGGATGCGTCCGCGCCGGCCTGGCCGCCCGCGGCCTCGTTCAGCGCGGCGTCGATATCGTCCTGACTGAGTGGATCCAAGCCGTCAGAGGGGTCTTGCGGTGACTGCGCCATCTGGGCACCCTCCGTGAAGCACCCGACTGCCAGGGCCGGCGCGGCCCTGCGGTTCCCTGCGCGCCGCGTAGCGGGCATTCCATTTCCCTGCGGCGCACGCCGTTAGTAGTCCACCTTATACGGAGTGCACTTGGGGATCAAGATCTCCTCGATCATTTTCTGGTCCCCGACGATCTGCCCGAGCTCGTGCTTGATCTGCCGGCGAATGGTCTGCAGGCCGTCCTCGTGGAGGTCCTGCGGTTCGGCCGCCCGGACGATGCGGTTGAGCCGGTCCTCGATGGTGGCCTTATACCCGTCCAGCAACGCCTGCAGCTGGTCCGCGTGCTCTTTTTTCGCCTTCGCATAGATTTCGATGTCGTAAAGGAACAGCCTGCCCGTCTTCATGTTCGGGGCCTTGACCTTGACGACCGGCAACTCGGCGTCACTCATGCCGGCGGCAGCGCGGCCGGCCCCGCCTTCGCTGTGACCCCCGCCGGCGGCCTCTCCGTGCCCGCCGATCGGGGCGAGCCCCTCGGCGGCCACGGTCTGGGGCCCGCCGCCGAAGTACTTCACGGCAAAGTAGATGCCCCCGCCCTCGACGGCCATCACGAGCAGCAGGACGCCGAGCATCTTGAGGGTCTGCTTCTTCTTGTCGGGCGCGACGATCTTCTCGGCCTGCGGGGTTCTGTTCTCTGCATCAGGCACGACTTATCCTCCTGCTTGCGGGGCAGCGGGCGCCGGCTCGCCCTGTGGCGGCCTGCCCGGTCATTCGTTCAAATTGCTCCGGACCGGGCGGCTCACACACCGCATCCGGCGCAAGCCGCTCTGCCGCGGCGCACGGCGGTGCCGGTCGTCTGTGGGTCTATCGGCCAGGAGAGCCGCCGGCTCAAGCATCAGGTTCCTGCGGATGCGGATTGGCGGGAATGGGGAAGCACCGGATCTGCCTGCCATACTCGATCGCCTTGCTGATGACCTCGTCCATCGACTCTTTGACCATGATCCGGTCCCCGTTGACCAGGGTGATCATCGTGTCGGGCGTTTCCTCAATCGTCTTGACCAGATCGACGTTGATGATTATCGGCCGGCCCGTCAGTCGTGTTACCAGGATCATGGCAGTCCTTCCTCGTGCAGCCCGGCTCCGTCACACCGCGGCGCTGCCCGCTGTGTGTTATATCGGTCGGAGACCGCCGGCAGTTCAGGGCAAGCCCCCGGCGGGGCTGCATCCTTTCTCTGGCGGTAGTGAAGCCGGGGGCGTCTGTCAGGGGTCTGACCCCGAAGCGCACGCCTTCCAGCGGAATCAACGCTGGGATTTCATCGCGGTCTGGATGCCTGTGCACCTCACCGGGGTCTGACCCCGTGGCGCTGGGCGGAACACGGCCCTGCTGCGCAGGACTGTGGCACCCCTCGGAGCGTTTGCCCCAAGGGGATCAGACCCCGCCGGATCGTTCAGGTATTGGTGCCGCCGTGGGAATCGGATATCGGGTTCGGGCACGGGCGTACTGCCAGGGGGCAGACCTCCGGCGGGGCATGCCAGCAGGCAGATGCCTGCGCGGCCGTACCCATGCCGTTTCTGTCGCCGTGCGGCCGCGGGAAGTGCTTGATCGGCTGCGGGTTTTAGCCGATTCATCTGTCGGTCGGGGATATTCGCGGCGGACAGGTGCGCGGCGAGGTGGATGGGGGACTCCGTCCCGGCGGGACCATCGGAAACCGTCCTGTCGCAAGAATGGAGATGACCCTATGTCCGCTGATCCCGCGCTGCTTCCGGTCGACCTGCAACGACAGAACCAGTTTCTCCAGACCCTGCTCGACTCGGTTCCCGTACCCGCTATCCTCAACGGCCTCGGCGACGTCATCGTCGAGTACGTCGACCTGGACATGAAGATTATCTGGACCAACGTCAACATGGCCGAGGCGTTCGACACGCCACTGGAGGACCTCATCGGGCGGCACTGCTACGAGGTCGTGCAGAAGCGGACCACCCCGTGCCCGGGCTGCTCGGCCGTCAAGGTCCTTGAAACCGGCCAGCAGCAGATGGGCGAGGTGGCGACGCCGGACGGGCGGTTCTTCCTGGTGCACAGCAATCCGGTCCGCGATGCCGCCGGCCGGATCGCGGGGATTGTACACGCGGCCATCAACATTACGGAACGAAAGAAGATGGAGGATACGTTGCGCGAGAGCGAAGACCGCTACCGCACGCTTGTTGAAAGTGCGGACATCGCCATTGCGACGGTCTCGCCGGACGGAACCGTGCTGTTCGCCAATTCCACGGCCGCTCGCGTGTTCGGCATCGACGTGAAGGCCTTTCCGGGGCACAGCGTACGGGACCTGTATGCCGAGCCTGAAGCCGAGGTCCGGCTCCGGATGATCCGGGACGTGGCCTCGAGCGGCCGGGGTATTGTCGTCAAGGACTGGGTCCGCATCCGCGGACAGGATCGTTTCTTCCGCACGAGCGTCCAGCCGCTGGCCGATCGCGACGGCAGCGTATTATCGGTCCTTATCATCGGGCAGGACCTGACCGAGGTGAAGACCGCCGAACTCGAGCTGAAGAAGCAGCGGGATTTCAACGAGGCCGTCCTCAATGCCGCCAACGCTTTGGTCGTGGTGCTCGATCGATGCGGCCACATCGTGCGGTTCAACCAGAGCTGCGAGCGTATCAGCGGGTACACCCAGGAGGAACTGGTCGGCACGCCCTGCTGGGACCGGCTCCTCGTGTCCGACTCGGCCGAGCAGGTGCAGGCCATATTCCAATCCATCGACAGCGCCCCGATCCCGCCGGAGATCGAGACGCACATCCGCACGAAACAGGGCCACCAGGGGGTCGTCTGCTGGTCCAACGCGCCGCTGCTCGACGAGCAGGGGGCGGTCGAATATGTCGTCGCCATCGGCCAGGACGTCACCGAGCAGCGCCAGGCCGAACAGCAACTGCTGGAGAGCGGCCGGCATATCGAACTGGTCAACCAGCAGCTGCAGCACGCCCTGACCCGGGCGAACGAGATGGCGATTGCCGCGCAGCAGGCCAGTCGCGCCAAGAGTGCGTTTCTGGCGAACATGAGCCACGAAATCCGCACGCCGCTCAGTGCGATGCTCGGCTATGCGGAACTGCTTGGGGATTCGCCGGCCCTGTCCCCCGCCGATCGCGACCATCTGTCGGTCATGCGCCGCAACGGCCAGCACCTGCTGGGGCTGATCAACGACGTGCTGGACCTGTCGAAAATCGAGGCCGGCAACCTCAGACTCGACAACACCCGGGTCTCGACCACAACCATGATGGCCGACGTGACAGCCATGATGCGCGGCCAGGCCCTCAAAAAGGGCCTCGATCTGGCGGTCGAGTACCGGGGGGAAATCCCTGAATCGATCCTGACGGACGAGGAGCGGCTGCGCCAGGTTCTGATCAACCTGGTCGGCAACGCCGTGAAGTTCACCGAGCAGGGGGGCGTGAAGGTTCGCGTCTCATACCTGCGGCAATGGGAAGATTCGCGGGGGGCGCTTCGGGTCGAGGTCCGCGACACCGGCGTCGGCATCGCGCCCGAGCACCTGGCGCGGCTGGGCGATCCGTTCTACCAGGCCGACGGCAGCGCAACCCGTCGCTACGGCGGCACCGGCCTGGGGCTGGCGATCTGTCGCCGGCTGATCGACGCGATGGGCGGGCGGATGGACTTCGAGAGCGCTGCGGGCCGGGGGAGCACCTTCACCGTGACGATTCCGGCCGGACCTGCCGATCAGCTCCGCATGATCCGCGGCGAGCAAGAGTTTCTTGCGCCGGGCGTGCCTGAGAAGGGGGCGTCAGTGGCGCCGGGGTCCCTGGCGGGCGCCCGGCTGCTTCTGGCCGAGGACGGGCCCGACAATCAGCGCCTCTTCAAGCATATCCTCGAGGGGGTCGGTGCGGTGGTCCAGATCGCCGGGACCGGCCGCCAAGCGGTCGATCTGGCCGCAAGCACGCCGTTCGACCTGGTCCTGATGGACATCCAGATGCCGGAGATGGACGGCTACGAGGCCACCCGGCGGCTTCGCGAAAGCGGGTTTGCCGCCCCGATCGTCGCGCTGACCGCCCATGCCATGCAGAGCGAACGCCGGCGGTGTATAGCGGCCGGGTGCGACGGCCACCTGTCCAAGCCGATCGACCGCGCGCACCTGATCCAGGCCGTCGCCGAACACCTGTCGGGACTGGCCGGGACACGAAACGCCGCCCCCGCCGGCAGTGGTCAGCCGGACGACGAATCGGCCATCGTTTCGACGCTGGATGACCCGGAGCTGGCGAGCCTGATCGGCCCGTTCGTCGCGGGGCTGCCCGAGCGGTTCGATGCGATGCGCCACGCGCTGCAGGCGTCGTGCTGGCAGGACCTGGGACGCCTCGCCCATCAGCTCAAGGGGGCGGGGGGCGGATACGGCTTCGCCGATGTGACGACCGTCAGCGCCGCGCTGGAACAGGCCGCCGGCCGGGCCGACGTCGAAGGCGCGAGCCTGGCGCTGAACGATCTGCAGAGTCTGTGCCGCCGTATGATCCGCGGGCTGCCTGCCCAGTGCCGGAGGGCGGGCGCATGACGATCCTGATCGTGGATGACGCCCCGGACGCCCTGGCGCTGGCCCGCGCGCGATTGCAGCAGGAAGGCCATCAGATCGACTGCCTGAGCAGCGGCCGCGCGGCGCTGGAATACCTCGCCGAGCGGACGCCCGACCTGATCCTGCTGGACGTCGACATGCCGGGGATGTGCGGTTTCGACGTGTGCCGCGCGATCAAGGGCGATTTGCGCCTGCAGATCGTGCCGGTGATCTTTGTAAGCGGCTCGGACAGCGTGGCTGACAAGGTCCGCGGGCTGGACCTCGGGGCGGTGGATTACGTCACCAAGCCGTTCGACGCGTTCGAGCTGCGGGCGCGGGTCCGTGCGGCGCTTCGGACCAGGCGACTGCAGGACATGCTGCGGGAGCACTCGCTGATCGATCCGCTGACGGAGCTGTGGAACCGTCGGGCGCTGATGGGTCGGCTGGACGAGGAGCTGGCGCGGGCCGACCGGTACGGCGGCTCGCTGTCGCTGCTGATGATCGACGTGGACGAGTTCAAGCAGGTCAACGACACGTACGGCCACGGGGTCGGCGACCGGCTCTTGTGCGCGATCGCCGGGCTGATCCGCGAGCACTGCCGCCGCTGCGACCTGCCCGCCCGCTACGGTGGCGACGAGTTCAGCGTGGTGCTTCCCTCGACCAGCCTCACCAGCGCCGCCGCCCTGGCCGAGCGGTTCCGGCAGATGGTTGCCGGCATTCGACTGCGGGTGGACGGGACGGACGTGCGAGCCACCGCCAGCTTCGGGGCGGCCGCCCTGGCAGGCCCCCACGACTCGCCGCAGGACCTTCTCGCCCGCGCCGATGCCGCCCTGTACCGCTCCAAGCAGGCAGGCCGCAATCGGGTAGAGATGACAGGCGTGTAAGGCGCCCCCGCGCCGGGTGCCACAGTCCTGCGCCTTTGCCACGGCGACCTCGTCGTCTGATGAAGACGGGAGCGACAGCCTTTGGACTGCGGCGCCGATAGACGCCGCTTTGCCTTTCCTACGGGCTCCAAGGAACAACCACGTGAGCAACCGGCGCCAGCCCTTTTGGACTGCATCGCCGCAGACGCCACCTGCATTTTTCCCGGCGTCTCTCGCGTGGACGCCCGTCAGACCGCCTTCACATCTTCACCGCCTTGAGCCCCAGAAACACCGGAAACTCCCCCCGCGCCCGGTTCTCTCCGCGACTCCGCCCGCCCGGTTCGCTCGTGCGGTGCGAGAGCAGCTCCTCGCACCCCGTGATCGCCAGCCCCGCCGCCGCCAGCGCATTGATGTACGCCGCGATCGGCCGGTGAAAGAACAGCGTGTGCGTCCCCGGCTCGCTGCCCGGGTGCGTGGCGATCGGGATGGTCATCGGCGTCTGGTAGCGGTCCAGCCGGCGGTACTGCGCCCGCTTCTGTTCGTCCCAGCCCCAGCTCGACTGCCGCGGGATCCGCAGGCACGGGTGCATGAGGATGACCACCAGCCGCCCGCCCGGCCGCAGCGCCGCGGCGATGCCTTTGAAGGCCGCGTCGATGTCGTCGAGGTCGTGGACCGCCATCAGGCACGCCGCCGCGTCGAAACGCCCGTCCGCCAGCCGGCCCGGGTCCCGCGCGTCCGCCACGGCGAAGCGCAGGTTGGCTCCGCCGCCGCGCTGCCTGGCTGACTCGATCAGCCGGCTGCTCGCGTCGATGCCGACCACCTCCGCCAGCGGCAGACTCGCCAGCTGCCGGCAGAACACCCCCTGCCCGCAGCACACGTCCAGCACCCGCTCGCCCGGCTGCGGATCGAGCATCCGCATCGCGGCCGGCAGGACGACGTGGCGGTGATAGTCGCTGCCCTCGTCGCCGACGAGTTTGTCGTACCATTCGGCGACGTGGTCCCAGCTGGTGCCGGCCGCCTGGCGCCCGCCCTGCCGCTGGCCGCGCTGGGCGCCGCCGTGTCCGCCTCGCCGCTGGTCCCGCTCGCCGGTCCGCCCGTGCTCGCGTTCTCCGCCGGTCTGCCCGCCTCGCCGGTGGCCGGGATCGCCGCCAGCCGATCCGTGCCCTTGATGCCCCGGGGGGCGCTTCGGCTCACCCTTGGCGTCCTGTTTGCCGCCCCGTGCCCGGCCCGGCTGGTCGTCCCGAGGCCGGTCCGGCTGATCGTGCCGCGCCTGCTCGCTCTGTCTTTGCGGTTTGCGGCTGCCGTCTGTCCGGCGGGGCTGCTGCCCCCGTTGCTCTTGCTGATTTCGAGATTGTCTGGCCATATCTGAACCCGATCCCGGCGTGCCTGTAGAATCGTCACCCGCTTCGTTCGCCCGGTGCCCCCGGGCCCGCTGCCGACCATTGTCGCAGGCCCGCCGCTTCGACACAACTGTCGTTCGGCGACGCCTGTGCCTCTCGAACGAGAAGTGGTTTCAACGACAAGAGGGAAGGAGCCTGAAGCGTAAGCGAGGGTGTCGTATCTGCCGGGTGCCATGGCCGCGCTGTTGGCGGCCATGGAATTCCACGGATGGGTGGTCCTCCCCCAGGCGAGCGGCAAAGAGCCGCGACCGTGAGGTCGCGGTAACCCCGCGGTGCGGGTCCGCCGCGTTTCCGGACACCGCCCATGCAGGGCGAGCTGCCTGCCGTGTCCTCGACCCCGAGCTCGGACCGAGGGGAGCCTCTGGGTCGAGGACGGACCCGAAGGGAGCAAGCCAAGCGAGTCGAACGGTGTTCGCCAATCAATGCCGTTGGCAACAATGCACTGAAAGTGCAGGACAAGTCAGTCCGGGGTCAGCGGGTCGCGCCGCAGGCCTGCGAAGCCGTCGTCCGGCGAAGCAGGCCCGCGACCCGCTGACCCCGGGTGGCGGGCCCCAATACTCGGTTCAGCCCTGTAAGGGCTGGATAACCCGCGCCTGGCGGTCAGACGCAAAAGGCTGCGCCATCGCTTGCCAGCGCGGACCCGAATGAGTTAGGGGCTGTGCAGAAATAACTCCGCAGAGATCGCCGCCCGGCACGGCCCTGGCCCGCGGCAGACGACGCCGCTGCCTAGGACCATGGCACCCGAAGCAGGACGTTTTTGCTGCAGAGATCCAAACGGCAACAACTGCTTCATCTATTGAGGCTTGAGCGGTCTAAGAAAGGACCGTCTGTCGCCTGGTGTCGCAGACGCTGCCCGCAAGCGGGCAGGCTAAATGAAGACGGGGCGCCCCCTTCATTTTCCGCGCTGGGCGTCAATAGATGAAGCTGTGGATCGCCTGCTTCATTTTCGGCTCCGGAAGCAATAATAAAGAGGCACCGCGGGCCAACGGCCCGCAGTGCCTCTGGTGTGTTTGGGCCCGCAATGCGGGCGGCGATGGCCTTACGGCGCGACGGCGCTGGCCACGTTGCTGATCGAGGAGAGGTTGCCCGCCTCGTCCAGCGTCTTGATCGCGAAGTAGTAGGTGGTGCTGCTGGTCAGGCCGCTGACCGTCTTGGACTGCTGCGTGCCGGCTGATGCCGGGGCCGGCAGGTCCAGCACGTTGATCGCGCTGACGAACGGTCGCTGCGTCGCCAGCAGGGCACTCGTACGGGTCTTCCAATCGTTGACGGTCTGCGGAACCGGCGGGGTCCAGTCGGGCCAGCCGGTCACGCTCTCGACGATCGGCGCGGTGCTGTACTTGATCTGGTACCGCCAGGCCGTGCCGGTCGAGCCGTCATCGCCCGGAGCCGTCCAGCTCAGGTTGATCTGGCCCGTGCCGCCCTGGCTGGCCGAGAGGGTGCTCACTGCTGCCGGGGCCGTCTGGTCGCTGTCGGGGTTCTCCACGGCGTTCATGGCGTAGCCGAGGAAGATCCAGTCGGTCTTGTTCGTGCAGAGCGGCCAGATGTCCTCGCAGTCGGCCTGCAGCTGCGCGTCGCGGCCGATCAGCGTCGCCAGGGACAGGGCCCCGACGATGTCCGGGTGGACCGAAGGCGTCGACGTGCTGAAGCCCCAGTAGTCGCCCCAGCAGTAGGTCCAGCCGAGCAGGTTGTCGCTGGCGTCCCGGAAGCAGCCGTAGTCCGAGAGGAAGTCGGCGTGGGCCCGGACGATGTCGAAGGCGTCCATGTCGCCGGTGGCGAGGTAGTACAGCCCCACCGCCTTGGTCGTCAGCGACATCTGGAAGATGGCGTAGTTCTGGCTCGCGCCGTTGTCGCGCTGGTCGGCCGTGAAGTAGGCCCAGTAGCTGGAGCCCGTGTCGTTGACGGGGCTGATCCCCTCGTGCGTGAACTTCAGCGGGCTGATCCGCATCGTGTTGCGGATGCCCTTGACGGTGATCTCCGCCAGGTGCAGCCAGTCCGTATCGCCGGTGCCCTCGTAGGCCTGGACCAGGTTCCACAGGGGCCAGCCCCAGTAGCGGTCGGAGACCTGGAAGTCCGGGTCGTCCACGTCCCCGTTGTAGGGGGAGTACCACGGCGGGTTCCTGTCGATGCGAGGCCACAGGTGGTACTCGGCGAGCTGCCCGTAGTACTCGACCGCCTCGAGGGCATGCCGGTCGCCGGTCAGGTAGTAGTACTCCAGGTTCTGGAGCATGCCGCAGTGGCCTCGGTCCGGCCGGGTCTGCGTGCAGCGGTTGTACCAGCCCGGGTAGCGCATCTTGGTGATGCCCGTGGAGCCGTCTCCCGGATACGCCGTCAGGTAGTGCCAGTCGGTCACCTGGTTGTAATGGTCGAAGCAGACCGCGCCGGCCAGGTCGGACCAGAGAAAGCGGTTTTCCGCCTGCTCGAACGCCCGCCAGTCGCCCCACAGGACGTACGGCATGAACATCGAGCCCTGGTTGGGGTGCATGCCGCCCGGGTTCCAGGCGTAGTAGTTTCCGTACCAGTCCCAGCCGAGATCCTCGCCGATGCCCGTGCCCGTTGTTGCATACTTGTTGTAGCTGCACGCCGCGGGGCCCGTGGCGGTGCCCAGGCCGAGATCCCACGCCTTGGAATCCACGTAGGTCGACGGCGAACACCGCATGTGCAGCGGCCGCTCGGCCAGCTTGTGCTCGTCGACCACCTGCGGATCGCTCAGCGAGCCGGCGTGGAAGTCGTACACGACCTCGTGCCGCTTGCGCGAACCCTCGAAAACCGAGAACAGCTCAGACCACTCCGACGGCAGCAGGGCCACCTGCAGCTGGTCCCCGTCGATCCGCAAGGCCTTGGGGTACTGCTGCCAGAACTCCCGCACACCGGCGGCCACGCCGAGCGTGCCGTTGTTGACATCGATCCAGCCACGGGCCTGGTTGTTGGTCTCGAGCTGGGTCGTGCCGTCGTATATCCTGTAGCCGCGGAAGGTGACGCCGCGGATCGTCTCGCCGCCGGTGGTCTGCCACTCGTCCGTGCCGTTGGAGTCCTGGTAGACCTTGACCACATTGGTCCCGACCGTCCCGCGGACCGGCGAGCCCTGGCCAAGCATGGCGTAGCTCTTCGTGCCGGACAGCGCCAGCGTGGACCGCAGGCTGAAGTCCTCGATCGGCCACGTGTAGACCGTGTAATCGACGATGGCATTGTTCTTGAGCGTCACGTGGCAGCGTACCTTCGACGAGCCGGCGGTGAAGTACATCCGCACCGTGTACTCGTAGTACGGGTCCAGCGCCGTCTGGCCGCTCCGCTGGAACCGGCCCATGATGCACAGCACTACCCGGACCGGACCATCCTCCTCGACGGTGACCGTCGGGGTGGCCACCGACGAACGGAACTCGTCGCCGGCTGCGATGCCCAGCGTGCTCCACGCCCCGCTGGTGATGACCAGGCCGTCATCGGCCGCCGCCTGGATGATCTTCTCGCTCCCGTCGTACACGCCGTCGTCGTCCGCGTCGAAGTAGACCTCGTCGAACAGCTTGAACGATGAGCCGTTGATCACGGCCTTGATCTTACCCGTGGTCACGGTGTAGACGTTGCCGTTGACGGTCACGCTGGCCGGATCGGCCGGGGCGGGGTTCGTACCGGGCCGCAGGTAGTAGGTGTTGCTGCCGCTGGCCGATACGTCGGCTGGGAAGACCACCTCCAGCCATTTGATGCTGTTGTCGTAGTTGGGGCTCCACCACCGGTTGAGCACCGAGAACTGTGCCGGCACCGGGTTGCCGCCGCCGTCCTCGACCCGAAGGCCCGAGTAGCTGCTCAGGTCGCCGACGGCAAACGGCACGCCGCCGCTGACGACCTCGTCGTCGCGGGGAACACCGAAATGCTCCTCGACAATCATGGCGATGTCCGACGAGGATCCCGAGGACGTCGTCGTGCCGCTGGCCACGTTCGACAGCGCCGACGTGTTCGGCACCTCGTCCGAGGTCTTCATCGCGAAGTAGTACGTCGTTTCGGCCGACAGGCCGCTGACCACGAGCGACTGAGGCGTTCCCGCCGCCGCCGGCGTCGGCTCGCCGATCACCTGCGTCGCGCTCAACCAGTTGCTGTCGTTGATGGTCGAGGTCGAGTAGCGGATGTCGTAGCTGTTGGCCGTGCCCGTGTTGCCGTCGTCGCCGGGGGCGGTCCAGGTCAGGGTCAGGCTGTTGCCGGAGGGGCTGCCGGCCGCCAGGTTCGTCACAGCCGCGGGTGGCGTGGTGTCGCCCGAGACGTCCGGAATCAGGTCCAGGCCGTTGAACGCGCCGCCCATGCCGTCGAGGCTGACGACGGTGATTTTCAGGATCCCGGCCGCCGAGACGTTGATGTTGACCGTCTTGTCCTGCTCGCCCAGGTTATTGCGGATGGTGACGTTGGCGTCGGTGATCCCGTCGTTGTCCGCGTCGATGTCGAAGTTGGTCCGCTTGTCGTTGTACTGCAGGTCCTTGCCGTAGATCTTCAGGCTGTAGCCGCCCGGCGCCAGGCCGGTGATCTTGAGCGTCTCAGCCGGCGTGCCGGAGGTCCAGGACAAGGCATCCCGCAAGAGCAGGTCCGTGTAGCCGGTCCGGTTGAGGCTGCCGCCGTTGAAGTAGTCGAGCCAGCCCGCCTCGATGCCGCCGCCCAGGTCGGCCTGGCTGCTGTTGTCCCAGCGGTGGCTGTAGGTGACCGCCTGGTAGTTCGCGGCCGTCGTGCCGCTGGGGTCCTGCAGGTCGATGTGCAGCTCGGTGCCCGGGCTTGCGGTGGTGCCGCTGGCGACGTTGGACAGCGCCGAAACGTTCGGCACCTCGTCGCTGGTCTTGACGGCGAAGTAGTACGTCGTGCTCTGCGACAGGCCGCTGACGACCATCGATTCGCCCGTGCCGGCCGCCGAGGGTGTCGGTTCGCCGGTCACCTGCGTGGCGCTGGCCCAGCTGGTGTCGTCGATCGTGCTGGTCGAGTAGCGCACGTCGTAGCTGCTCGCCGTGCCGGTGTTGCCGTCATCGCCAGGTGCCGTCCAGGTCAGCGTCAGGCTTCCGGCTGTCGGATTGCTCGTGGCCAGGTCCGTCACCGCCGCCGGCGGCGTCGTATCGACCGAGGTGGTCGTGCCGCTGGCGACGTTGGACAGGCCGGCGACGTTGGACGCCTCGTCGGAGGCCTTGATCGCAAAGTAGTAGGTCGTGCCCGAATCCAGCCCGTTGACGGTCATCGTCTCGCCGCTGCCGGCGATACTGGGTGTGGGTTCGCCCGTCGCCTGGGTCGCACTGCCCCAGTTGCCCTCGTCGATCGTGCTGGTCGAATAGCGCACGTCGTAGCTGTCGGCCGTGCCGGTGTTGCCGTCATCACCGGGGGCGGTCCAGGTCAGCGTGATGCTCGATGCACCCGGATTGCTCGTCGCCAGGTCGGTCACCGCCGCCGGCGGCGTCGTGTCCCCGCCGCCACCGGTGGGGACCAGTTCCAGGCCATTGAAGGCACCACCCATGCCGTCGACGCTGTCCACGGTGATCTGCAGAATCCCGGCCGACGAGATCGTCACGGCGACCGTCTTGTCCTGCTCGGACAGGTTGTTGCGGATCGTGGTGCTGACGTCCGTCACCCCGTCGTTGTCCTGGTCGATGTCGTAGCCGGTCCGCTTGTCGTTGTACTGCAGGTCCACGCCGTACAGGGTCAGGTCGTAGTTGCCCGGCACGATGCCGGTGATCTTGAGCGTTTCAGCCGGGGCGCTGGAAGACCAGTACAGCGCATCCCGCAGGAACAGATCGGTGTAGCCGGTGCGGTTGAAACTGCCCCCCTGGAACCAGTCGAGCCAGCCGGCCTCGATGCCGCCGCCCAGATCGGCCTGCGTGCTGTTGTCCCAGCGGTTGCTGTAGGTCACGGCCGAATAGCCCGATGCCGTGGTTGCCGACGGGTCCTGCAGGTCGATGTAGAGCGTCGTGCCCGGCGAGGCGGTCGTGCCGCTGGCGACGTTGGACAACGCCGAGACGTTGGGCACCTCGTCGCTGGTCTTGATGGCGAAGTAGTACGTCGTGGTCTGGGACAGGCCGCTGACGACCATCGACTCGCCCGTGCCGGCGATGCTCGGGGTTGGCTCGCCGGTCACCTGCGTGGCGCTGGCCCAGTTGCTGTCGTCGATCGTGCTGGTTGAGTAGCGGATGTCGTAGCTGGCGGCCGTGCCCGTCGAGCCGTCGTCGCCGGGGGCCGTCCAGGTCAGCGTCAGGCTGCTGGT
This sequence comes from Phycisphaerae bacterium, assembly GCA_041687575.1. Taxonomy (GTDB): domain Bacteria; phylum Planctomycetota; class Phycisphaerae; order UBA1845; family JANYLN01; genus JANYLN01. Next base: position 51,268 of record JAWLBS010000003.1, read on the forward strand.
TGTGGCGCTGCCAGCCGCCAGATCCGTCACGGCCGCCGGGGCGGTCGTGTCGGTGGTGTACTCGACCACCAGCTGCGGCCGCTCGCTGGCCGTTGAATAGTTCTCGGCCCGGTACCGCATCTCGCCGCTGCTCTCGTCGGTGACCTTCAGCAGCAGGCCGTTGTTGGTGATCGTGCCGCTGACCCAGCCCTCGACAAGGCTGGTGTCCAAGTCGATCTCGACCCAGGTGCCGGCCTGGCTGGTTGTCACCGAGGTGCTGCCGGCGGTCGTCGCGGCGTAGTCCGTGCCCGACCCGCCGCAGCCGGCCGTGTTCCACGAGCTGCCCGTGTCATAGACCTGCCACGTGCTGCCGAGCTGGGTCCAGGACTGCAGGGCCTCGTAGGCCTCCAGCGTCCGATTGGCGCCGATCGTGTTCATCAGCAGGCGGAGCCTGGCCGATGTGACGGAGGCGCCGGATGGGACGGCGCTGACGTCGAAGCGGATCAGGCTCCGCTTCGTGCCGCCGCTGTAAAAACCGATGCCGTTGCCCCACGTGTTGGTGCCGTAGTTCGTGGTCGGATAGTAGGAGTAGATCCAGTTGTCCTCGCAGCCGGCGTACGAGCCGTCGGGCGAGACGCCCTGCTGAAACGTGATGGTGGTGCCTGCCGCCGGCGACGCGCAGGCAACGATGGCCAGGAGCAGCGCCCCGGCTACTGCAATGCGACGATACATGAAGGGACTCCTTTCAAGAAGAACGAAGTGTCTGCAGCCGCCAGCCCACGCGGCTGACGGGGAAACTGCGCACACGGACACCGCTGCGATGGGCCCGAGCCAGACCGCACGCGCGTGCCCGCACCTGCCCGGGTCAAGGCCCGGTGCCGGCTCGATGGGCCGGGACGTCCAAAACAAGTTCGTAAAACAGACCGTGTGTCAGTGTCGAAATCGACCGATGTGAAACGGGGCTGTTGAGGCCACGCGCCGCCTGCGGCACGCAACCGGCATGTGCGAGTCCGACTGCACCAAAGTTAAAAGAAGAAAGAAATGCTTCCCGCAACCTGCGCCAGCTGCGGGGTCGCACGGGCATTACTATAGCGAGGATACATTTGGCGTGCAACCCCATTCGTCGGAAGTGTCAGGATATGACACTGGTTTTCACAAGACACTTGTGGGAAGTGGCTTATGGCAGGGCTATCGACCTTGGCATCCCGAATGTGTCGCAGGATACATTTCGCAGGCTGCGTATCTGCGAGCCGCCTGCCCTGCCAGAGTCTTCTGCATCCTTGCCACCGCAAAGTCGTCGTTTGATGAAGCCGGGCATGTCCCGGCGAATTCGTTGTTCGACGAAGACGGGAGCAGGGCCGCGCATGTAGGGCGGGCTGCTTGCCGTGAGCGAGCAGAGTGAGTCGAACGGCGCCCGCCAACCAATGCTGTTGGCAACAAAGCCCTGAAAGGGCGGAACACGAACCAGCCCGGGGCAGAGCGGGTCGCGTTGCAATCCTGCGTAGCCGGCCGTTTGGCGAAGCAGGATCGCGACCCGCGCCGCCCCGGGTGGCAAAGCCCCAGTCTCCCGGTTCAGCCCTGTAAGGGCTGGACAACCGCTGCGTGTTCCACCGCCACAAACAAGTTTCCCAGGTGCCCGAGTGGATGGTTTCAGGGGGGCGGCATCAGAGGCAAGAGGGTTCCAACAACACCTTCGACACGTGCGCCGTAAGGCCGGGAAGGGGGCAGCCGGCGAAGCTCCTTACGCGTCCGAACGACAACGGCCGGAAAGATACCCTCGCTTACGCGTCGGGCTCGTTTGGGCGCAACTCAGGATGCGGGCGCCACACTCTTGCCAGGGTTTACCGCGACCTCACGGTCGCGGCTCCTTCCCCTCTGCATCCGAGAGTAAATACCCATCCGAGGAGGCACGGCCCTGCGC
>JAWLBS010000003.1:53267-54634 GCA_041687575.1 Phycisphaerae bacterium
GCGCTCGCGCCGGGCGGGATCGTCACCTCCAGGTGCAGGCGATCGCCCTCTCGCCGCCACTGCGTCACGAATCGGCCGCAAATGCTCTCGTACGAGCCGCGGGCGTGGGTCAGCCCGCCGCCCGGGATCGGGCGGATGATGGCGTGGCGATACCCGACCGCCCGCTCGTCCGGGTTGATGCCCAGGATCACCCGGTACATCCACTCACCCACCGCCCCGATCGCATAGTGGCAGAACGAGTTCATCCCCGGGTTCTGGAACCCCCGCCCCTTGACGTAGCCGTCCCAACGCTCCCAGATCGTCGTGGCGCCGTTGGCGATCATGTACCCCCACGACGGGAACGTCGTGCAGGTCGCCAGATCGTACGCCCGGTCGCTATACCCCCACCGGCTGAGCTCCATCATCAGCCGCACGGTACTGTTGAACCCCGTGGACATGTGCCCGTCGTAGCGGTCGAGACCCTCGACCATGTACTTCGCCGCCAGCGGCCGGGTCGCCTCCGGCAGCAGGTCGAAACTCAGCGCCAGCGCATAGCCCGCCTGGGTGTCCCCACGAATCCGCCCGTCCGCCTCGACGAACTCCCGGCAGAACGCCACCTTGATCGCCTGCGCCAGTGTCGTGTAACACGCCGCCTCCTCGGCCCGGCCCAGCACCTCGGCCATCCTCGCCACCAGCTCGGTGCTGTGGGCGAAAAACGCCGTCGCGAACACCTCCTTGGGCACCTCGCCGCCGGTGCGGGGCCACCCCTCGGCGATCAGTGTGTCCCCGTGCAGCCAGTCGCCGTAGTCGTTGTTGCGGTTATTGCGCCAGACCAGGTCCGGGTTGTTCGAGCGGATCCACTCCACCCACTTCGCCGCCGCCTCGAAATGCCCCGCCAGCAGCCGCTTGTCCCCGTAGTTCAGCCACGCCCGCCAGGGCACCACCGTGCCCGCGTCGCCCCAGCCGGCCGAGCCGCTGCAGCGGTCGTCCGGCTCGTACGGGTGCGGAGCGAAGTCCGGGAACCGCCCGTCTTTGGCCTGCGCGTCCCGCAGGTCCGCCGTCCACTTGGTGAAAAACGCCGCCATGTCCATGTTCATTGCGGCTGTCTGGCTGAACACCTGCATGTCGCCCGTCCAGCCGAACCGTTCGTCCCGCTGCGGGCAGTCGGTCGGCACGCCGATCAGGTTGTCCCGCTGGGTCCACAGGATGTTGGCAAACAGCCGGTTGAGCATCGGGCTGGAGCACTCGAACGTCCCCACCTCCGGCGCCGACGAGCAGACCACGCAGCCGGTCAGCGTCTCGAGTGTCGGGGCCCTGCTCAACCCCGTCACCTCAACGAACTGGAACCCGTGATACGTGAACCGCGGCTCGAACACCTCCTCGCCGCT
>JAWLBS010000004.1:0-20008 GCA_041687575.1 Phycisphaerae bacterium
CAGCTCGGCCCGTTCCGGATCGCTAAGTGTCAGGGTGCGTCTTGTCATGAATCATTGTAGACTCAATACCCGATTAGTCTGTCAAAGAGCATAAGCCGGGACTCCGAACGAGTGGCGGGCGGAGCCCGCCCTGCAAATCCCCGCGCAGCCCGCCGGGTGGGTCGCAATTGTAGACCCGCCTGAGGCAATGTCCAGCCGCGCCCCGTGCGTCGTTACTGGACCGGCACCACCTTAAGCACCCTGCCCGTCGTGCCGGTCGGGCCGCCGGTTTCGCTCGTGGCCAGGTAGAGCTCTCCCGCGGCGTCGCGGCCGATGCCCTTGAGAAACAGGTTCAGACGCTGGTTCGGGCGGTTGGCGATGCCCAGTTCCCGGATGGCCCATGTACCATCCTGGTCCTCGGTTGCAGCAAACAACCGGCCATCCGGCGATGCAAACCCCGCCGAGAAATCCCCGAAGACATAGTCGCCCTCGAGCCCCGGGATCTCGCTGCCCCGATAGACGAACCCGCCGATCACCGAGCGCCCCACCGCCATGCCGTCCTGCGTGTGCGGGTACGCCAGGATCGGGTCCGTCAGCGGCGTGCCGTCCGGGCCGACGTCGGGGCAGTCCTGCGGCGGGTCGAAGCAGGCGAACCCCTCCTTGATCGGCCAGCCGTAGTTCCCGCCGGCCACGATGATGTCCACCTCTTCGAACGCGCTTTGGCCAACGTCCCCGGCAAAGAGTCGCCCTGTGCCCGTGTCGAACGACATGCGGTACGGATTGCGAAGCCCGAAGGCGTAGATCTCCGGCCGGCCCGCCTGCCCGTCAGCGAACGGGTTGTCCGGAGGGATCGCGTACGGGTCTCCCGAATCGACATCGATCCGCACGATGCTGCCCAGCAGGTTGGTCGTGTCCTGTGCGTTGGCGCTTGCGCCCGCGCCTCCATCGCCGAGGCTCAGGTAGAGCAGTCCGTCGGGCCCGAACGCAACCGTCCCGCCCTGATGGTTGGATGCGGGCTGATCGACCCTCAGCAGGACCCGCTCGGTGCCTGCGTCGGCGACGTTCGGATCGCCCGGCGAGACGCGGAATTCCGAGAGGATCGACTGCGAGTCGAAGCCCGCTGGCGTCTCCGGTCCCGGCGGGGCGACGTAGTACACGAAGAACCGCCCGTTGTCGGCGTAGCCCGGGTGGAACGCCAGCCCCAGCAGCCCCCGTTCATCGCCGCCGGCGTTGAGATCGACCAGCCGTTCGCTCACATCCAGAAACGGCGCAGCCAGCAGGTTGCCGCCGGCGTCCACAACGCGGATCGTGCCGACCTGGTCGACGATGAACAGCCGGCCCCGTTCGTCCGGTGCGAACGTCACGTACACCGGCGAGACAAGCCCCTCGGCGACCTGCTGCAGCGCCACCTCCGCCTGCTGCGGCGGGGGCGTGGGTCCCGGGCAGCCCACGATCAGTATGAGCCCCGCTCCGACAAACAGGATGCTTGCGGAATGTCGCAACATCGCTCCTCCTTTGCTGTTTGCGGTTCCGCGGATGCGGTGTTCACCCACCGCGAACCGGAAATGCCCCTATCATTCTCATAGTATGCACCGTCGAACGCATTGGACGGCAGGAGGATCAGACAGGAGACATACCATGCAAGCCCCGCAGTCAACCGCCGTACTGGTCGCACGGATCATGATCGCCGCCATCTTTCTCTGGGCCGGCATCGGCAAGGTCATGGATGCAGCCGGCACACGCGAGCACATGGCCGGGGCCGGGCTGCCGGCGGTCAGCGTCCTGTATGTGCTGACCGTGCTCGTCGAGGTGGGCGGGGCAGCGCTGATCATCCTGGGCTGGCAGGCGCGGATCGCGGCCGGTGTCGTTTTCCTGTTCATGATCCCGGTCACGCTGACATTCCACTGGGACTGGGGCAACCGCATGCAGGAGGTCCAGTTCTTCAAGAATATGGCGACCATGGGCGGACTGCTGATGATCGTCGCCTTCGGCGCCGGCCGGTTCAGCCTCGATGGCCGGTCCCGCGCCGCCCGTGGGTCCACGCGGCCGTAAGAGGCTGGCGAGGTCTCTGGGATCGTCAAGCAGCGCTACTTCGTCCCGTTGGGGCTTGAGAGACAAACGCTCTATGATCGAGTAGACCCATGAAACAGGAACCGTCGCCCATGGACCCACAAGCGAACCAGTCCTCGCCCCCCGCCGGCCGCAACCGCCTCCGCTTCGAAAAGAGCCCCTACCTGCTCCAGCACAAGGACAACCCCGTCGACTGGTACCCCTGGGGCGAAGAGGCCTTCGCCGCGGCCAGCCGGCTGGACAAGCCGATCTTCCTGTCGATCGGCTATTCCACCTGCCACTGGTGCCACGTGATGGAGCACGAGTCGTTCGAGGACGAGCAGGTCGCCGCCCTGATGAACGACGCCTTCGTCAACATCAAGGTCGACCGCGAGGAGCGCCCCGACCTCGACGCGGTCTACATGACCGTCTGCCAGATGCTCACCCGTGGCGGCGGCTGGCCGCTGACCATTATCATGGACGCCGACCGCAGGCCCTTCTTTGCCGGGACCTACATCCCCAGACAGACGCGCTTCGGCCGGCCCGGCATGCTCGAGATCATCCCGAAGATCCAGCAGGCATGGCGCTCGCGGCGGGATGAATTGAACGCATCCGCCCAGCAGATCCTCGCCGCCCTGCAGGATGCCGAGAGATCCGCCCCGGCCGGCGAAGCCCTCGATCGCGGCGTGCTCGATAGCGCCTATCGCCAGTTCGCCGAGCAGTTCGACGCCGTCTATGGCGGGTTCAGCACGGCCCCGAAGTTCCCCACGCCGCACAACCTGCTCTTCCTGCTGCGGCACTGGAAACGAACGGGCAACAGCCACGCCCTGGCCATGGTCGAAAAGACCCTCCAGGCGATGCGCCGCGGCGGCGTCTACGATCAGCTCGGCTATGGCATCCACCGCTACTCGGTCGACCAGGAGTGGCGCGTGCCGCACTTCGAGAAGATGCTCTACGACCAGGCCCAGGTCGCCGCCGCCTGCGTGCAGACCTGGCAGGCCACCCACAAGCCGATCTATGCCGCCACCGCCCGCGAGATCTTCACCTACGTCCTGCGCGACATGACCGACCCGGCCGGCGGCTTCCACTGCGCTGAGGACGCCGACAGCGAGGGCGTCGAGGGCAAGTTCTACGTCTGGGCCGAGCCTGAGATCCGCCAGGTGCTCGACCCGGCCGAGGCTGACCTGTTCATCGACGTTTACAATATCCAGATGATGGGCAACTACCGCGACGAGGCGACCGGCCAGGCCAGCGGCACCAACATCCCGCACCTGTCCGACCCGATGCAGCCGCACGATGCCCTGGTCGTTGAGTTCCAGGACGAGCAGCGGCTGGCGACGCTCGAGCGGGCCCGGCAGAAGCTGCTCGAGACCCGCGAGAAACGCGTCCGCCCCGGCAAGGACGACAAGGTGCTGGCTGACTGGAACGGGCTGATGATCGCCGCCCTGGCGCAGGGGGCGGCCGCCCTGGACGACCGCCGCTATGCGGGCGCTGCCGGCCGCGCCGCTGATTTCGTCCTGGGGCACATGCGGACCGACACCGGTCGGCTGCTGCACCGCTGGCGCGACGGGCAGGCGGGTATCACCGCCAACCTCGACGATTACGCCTTCTTCGTCTACGGGCTGATCGAGCTCTACGAAGCGACGTTCGACGCCGCCCGCCTGCAGCAGGCCCTCGACCTGACCGACCGGATGATCGAACACTTCCTGGATGAGTCAGCCGGCGGGTTTTTCTTCACCCCCGACGACGGCGAGCCGGTGCTGGTCCGCCAGAAGCCGATCTATGACGGGGCAGTCCCCTCGGGCAATGCGGTGGCCGTCTACAACCTGCTCCGCCTGGCGAAGATGACCGGCCGGACGCGGTATGAGCAGGTCGCCGAGCGGGCCGTCCGCGCACTGAGCGAGCAGGTCCGCCAGGTGCCGATGGCCTATACCAAGATGCTGGTCGCGCTGGATTTCGCGTTTGGTCCGAGCCGCGAGATCGTCATCGCCGGCCCGGCCGATGCCCCCGCCACCCGCCAGATGCTCGCCGCGCTGGCAGAGCCCTTCCTGCCGAATACGGTGGTTCTGCTCCGCCCGACGGACGAGCCGTCTCCCGCGATCACGCAGCTCGCCCCGTTCACCGCCTCCCAGACCGCCGCCGACAACCAGGCCGCCGCCTACGTCTGCGAGGATTTCCAGTGCCGCCAGCCGACGACCGACGTGCGGGAGATGCTGGAAATGGTCGGTGTGGAGCCGGTCGGCTAAGCTCCTGCGGCACCGTCCGCGCGTCTCCAGGCGGACGGTCAGAGGGTTGCTCCACGGAAGCGGGTGCTGCGGTCCTGCGGCTCGCCACGGCGTTGCCGTCGTTCGATCAAGCTGGGCATGTCACGGCGTAGTCGTCTTCTGACGAAGCCGGAAACAGGGCCGTGTTCCTCATAGGGGGAAGCGCGTCGGGGGTCTGACCCCTGGTAGCGTGCCCGCATTCGAATCTACTGTCCAATCCCCTTGGCGGCAGCGGTACCTGAGCGATCCGACGGGGTCTGACCCCCCGGGATTCGGCCCGCGCCAAGGGGGTCAGACCCCGGTGGCTTCAGCAGGTACGGGAACGGCCATGATGCTTGGGGGGTTGGTCTTGTCCGGAGACGTTCACTCGGGGGTCAGACCCCCGGGAAACGCACCGCACCTGCCGCGATGCCTACGGCACCACGAGTGCATCCTGGACGACGGTGCGCACGCGGGGCAGGTCGATCCGCGCCTCGTTGTAGGTCGGGTAGCTGCCGACGTAAACCACGTACCGCGGCTCGCCGTTGAGGATGAGCATCGACCGCCGCGCCGCCAGGCCCACCGACTGCAGCTGCTGCACCTGCCGGTCGGCGTTTTTGATCTGGCTGTACAACCCGCACTGGATCGAGAAGAACCGGCTCGTCCACGCCAGCCGCCGCTTCGCGCGCGAGGCGAATTCGCTGGTCGGGTAGCCGTCCACCACCCGCGCCAGGTTAATCCGCGCCTCGTCCCATCGGCCGACCCGCTGCAGCGCCACCGCGTACCGGAAGTACGCCTCGTCCTTGGGCGGCCGCTCCTCCAGGCCCGCCAGTGCCTGCCCGTAGTGCTCGACCGCCTTTTCCGGCTTGTCCTGGACCATTGCCAGGTACCCCAGGATCGAGTGGACCTTGGCTGTCAGGTCCTTGCGATTGGAGCGCTCCAGGGACTTCTGGAAGTCGGCCTCGGCGGTCGCGTACTGCTTCTGTTGCAGCCGGGCCATGCCCCGCAGGTAGTACGCCTCGGCGACGACGGGGCTTTCCCCGTACTTCTGGATGAACGTCGCGGCCTGGGTTTCCGCCTCAGGCCATCGGTTGGAGGTATAATCCGCGTTGGCGCCCTGCAGCAGGCTCACGCCTTCCGGCGAGATCGTCACGCAGCCGGAACATGCGATCAGGCACGTCCCCATCGCCCACAACGCCAGACGGTGCGCCACTCTCGTCGGATTTACCAAATTCGCTTTCATGTGCATCCTCGCAGCTTTTATCGTCCCTGAAGGTTAGTCGACCCATCGGGCCGAGGAACTTGAGCGGTCCCCCGCGCTCTGGACGCGGCGAGCGCGTTTGCTTACCCTTCCTCCCACGCGCAGCGGCAACGATGCCAGAATATGCATCCCCAAGGCTGCACCCCAGCGGCCCGCGCCGGTAGAATATATAGGCGAAGTGCAGCGGCAAGGGAAGTGTGTATGCTTCTGGACGCCTTTTTGGCTACGGCGGAAAAGCACGGCGGTCAGCCAGCCGTTTCGGACCCGTTCGTCGACTGGACCTACGACCGCCTGACCCTCGTCTCGGCGATGATGCGGGACCTGGTCGCATCGCGTTCGAAGGTCCCCAATGTCGGGCTGCTGCTGCCGTCGAGCGGGCTGTTCGTCGCCAGCTACTTCGGGATCCTCTGGGCGGGCAGAGCCCCGGTGCCTCTGAACTTCCTGCTGACGCCGCGCGAGCTGCAGGCTGTCGTCGCCGACGCCGGGCTCGACCTGGTCCTGAGCGTCACCCCCCTGAAGGAGCAGGCCTCCCATTGCCGCTGTCCGGTCCTGTTTCTCGACCAGCTGAACCTCAAGGCCCGTGCCCTGTGGCGCAAGGTCCGGGGTCGGCCCCGCGTGCCTTCCCTGACCGCCGGCGACCTCGGCGCGATCCTCTACACCTCCGGCACGGCCGGCGAACCCAAGGGCGTCTGCCTGACCCACGAAAACCTCCTGGTCGACAGCCGCGCCTGCCTCGAACATGCGCGGATCGACCCGCACCACCGGTTCCTCGGGGTGCTGCCGCTGTTTCACACGTTCGGGCTGACGGGCACCGCCATTTTGCCGCTGACGCTGGGGTCGGCGGTGCACTATCTGCCCCGGTTCCAACCGAGCCAGGTCGTCAGGGCGGTCGAACAACAGCGGGTCGACATTCTGATGGCCGTGCCGAGCATGTATGCCGCCATCGTCCGCCTCAAGGAGGTCAGGCCGGAGGACTTCCGCACGATCTACCTGGCGATCAGCGGGGGCGAGCCGCTGCCCCTGAACGTCTTCGAGCATGCGCGCGACCATCTTGGCCTGACCATCTACGAAGGCTACGGCATGACCGAGACCAGCCCGGTCATCAGCATCAACATGCCCTGGAAGCACAAGCCCGGCTCGGTCGGCACGGCCCTGCCCGGCGTCGAGGTCCGCGTGACCGACGACGACGGCAAGCAGCTGCCACGCGGCGCCACCGGCAACCTCGAGATCCGCGGGCCGATCATCATGAAGGGTTACTACAAGCGGCCGGACCTGACCCGCGCGGTCCTCGACGAGGACGGCTGGCTCCACACCGGCGACATGGGTCACGTCGATCAGGAGGACTTCATCACGATCTCGGGGCGGAAGAAGGAGTTGATCATCATCAGCGGCCTGAACGTCTTTCCCGCCGAGATCGAACGGGTGCTGGAGACCCATCCGGCCGTCGCCAGCGCCGCCGTGGTCGGCGTGCCCGACCCTAGCCGCGGCGAGGTCCCCATCGCCTACGTCCTGCCTCACGAGGGGGCGCAAGTGACGGAACTGGAGCTCCGCCGCTTCTGCCGCGACTCGCTGGCTGGCTACAAGGTGCCCCGCGAGATCCACATCACCGCCGACATACCTCGCGGCCCGACCGGCAAGATCCACAAGCGCAAGCTCGTCGAATCGCTCCCGCTGAGGCCAGTGTAGGGCGGGCTGTGCCCGCCACAGCCTTACGTCTACTCCTCCTCAGCCGCACGGCGCGAGCCTCGCCGGGCCGTGCGGAACTTGCTGCCCAGGGTCTTTCGCGGCGGGTAATCCGGCAGCCCGCCCTTGCCGCGCTTCGCCGTAACCGGCAGCACGTACCGTAGCGGAATCACCGGATACTCCCTGGAACTCGTGTCAGTCACGTAACCGGCGGCCTTGGCCTGCTCCAGGCGCGCGGCGATCGACGATTTCTGCTCGGCCGGCCTGGCCGGCTCAGGCGCCGTCGCCGCGGCAATCTCGGCGGCGCTGCGATACGCCCCATCCGCCGCCGGCTCGTCCGGCCGCCGCTCGCGGTCGCCGCGCTCCCGGTCGCCCCGCTCCCGGTCGCCCCGGTCCCGGCCCCGACCGCGATCCCGGTCTCGCCCGCCGCGGTCGCGATCTCTGCCGCCGCGGTCCCGATCTCTGCCGCGGCTCCGGTCCCGGTCCCGGTCGCCGCGGTCGCGATCCCTGTCGCCGCGCTCGAATGTCTCGTCCAGCTGCTCGGGTTCGCCTTCGGCCGCCTCGATCTCGCGGATCTCCGCTTCGATGCCCACCGCCGAGTAGAGCTCCTCCAGCCGCGACCGTTGTCCCGGCTCGACCAGCGTGACCACCCGCTGCAGTTTGGCGCCCAGACGCACCAGCCGGCAGACGTAGTCGGCGTATGCCTCCACGCCCGATGGCGGCCCGAAGTGCGCCAGGAGCCCCACGTGCGGCAGGTCGATCGCGCGGGTGACCATCTCCGAGGCAACCCACACCACCGACTCCTGCCGGCCCGGTTTGGCCGGCGGATGCGATCGCTCCGACCGTCCCCGGCGCGACAGCTTCGACGCCTCCTCGTCCATGTTCATCACGCTCAGGTCGGCCTTGTGCAGGGCCTCCGCCATCTTGCGGGCGTCGTCCCGGCGGCTGGTGATGACGATCGCCGCAGCCGGCTGGACCTCGCGGATCCGTTCGACCAGCGCCTCCACCTGCTGCCGCTGCGGAGCAAGTACCAACTCGTGCACCGACGCGGCCAGCCGCTGCTCCGGCTCTTCGTAAGCGACCCGCTTGGGATGGACCAGGTACTTGTCAGCCAGAAACTGGATCTCCTCGTCGATGCTGGCCGCCACCCACACCAGCTGCCTGCCGTGCGCCAGATCGTGCATGATCCGCCGCATCGGCTCGAGGTGCCCGCTGTTGAGGAGTCGATCCAGTTCGTCGAACACCACGAACTTGACCGCCCTGGCATTGAGCGCACCGCGCTCGATCATATCCAGCAGCCGTCCGGGGGTGCCGCTGATCACCTGGGCGTCCTTCTCCAACAGGCCCGCCTGTTGCTCGGCGTCGGTCCCGGGATGCAGCGCCAGGCTGCGCAGTCCCTGCTGCCCCAGGAGCTTGCGGCTTTCCGTGCTGATCTGGATCGCCAGTTCCCGCGTCGGCGAGACGACCAGGACCTGTGCCGGGCCCTCCAGGTCGATCTGGTTGAGGATCGGCAGCAGATACCCCAGGGTCTTGCCCTGCCCGCGACGGGCCTGGGCGATGATGTCATGACCTTCCAGGATCGGGCGGACCATCGCCCGCTGAAGGTCGGTCGGCTGATCGTAGCCGGCGTTGGCCAAGGCGTTTACCAGAGTCTCATTGAGTCCGAGGTCGGCGAAAGTTGCTGCGGGGCCGTTTCGTTCGTCTTGCATTTTCGGTATACCTGTTTTCGTCGTCGAAGGTGATCATAAACGTAACACCGGCATTCTATTGGGTCGCGGAAAGAATGCCAGTATTCCACCCGGTCCAGCCGATAAAGATCAATGGATCTGGAACCGGGTTTTTCCGATAGCTCAATAACACGATAGGTCAGGACGGCCGGCATGTATAGCCACAGGGACGTCGTCGCTCGTATCAATCTCGACGCCTTGCTCCATAATGTTACGGTACTCCGCAGCCAGTGTCAGCCCGGCGTACGCCTCTGCGCCGCCTTGAAGGGCAACGCCTACGGCCATGGCGTGCAGATCGTCGCCCCGGTCCTTGCCGCCACACCGATCCGTATGGCCGCGGTGGCCACGCTTGGTGAGGCCATCGAACTTCGTGAACTCGGCTGGAACAAGCCCATCCTGCTGTTCGGCCCGATCTTCGCCGACGGCGAACCGGCCCGGCGCAACGAGCGGCTCCGCGCGGTCCTCGACCACGACCTGACCGTGACCGCCGTCGACTTCTACGGCGTGCGGGACCTGGCCGACCTCGCCCGGCAGCGAGACAAGGTCATCCGCTGCCACATCAAGATCGACAGCGGCATGGGCCGCATGGGCATCTCGCCTGGTGGTGCGGTGCAGCTTGCCGAGCGTCTCCACACCATCGACAACCTCAAGATCGAGGGCGTCTACACCCATTTCGCCTCGGCCGACGAGAGCGACAAGACCTTCTGCCACGAGCAACTGGCCGCCTTCAAGCAGGCCCTGGCCCGGCTGCGCGAGGCGGGGGTGCGCCCCTGGCTGGTCCACGCCGCGGCGACCAGTGCCTTGCTCGACGTTCCGGAGAGTCACTTCGACATGGTCCGCCCCGGCATCGGCCTGTACGGGCTGTACCCCAGCGACCAGGTCGGCAACCGGCCCGACCTGCGCCCGGTGCTCGAGGTCGCCAGCCGCGTCGTGCTGGTCAAGCGGATCAAGGCCGGCCAGGCGGTCGGCTACGGGCAGACCTGGCGGGCGGATCGCGACTCCGTTATCGGCATCGTCCCGATCGGCTATCACGACGGCTACCTCCGGTCGCTCAGCAACCGCGCGGTCATGACCGTTCGCGACTGCCACGCCCCGGTTGTAGGCCGGATCAGCATGGACCAGACGGTCCTCGACCTGACCGATGTGCCCGGCGCGGCCGTCGGCGACGAGGTCATCGTCATCGACGACGACCCCGCCGCGCCCAACAGCGCCGCCGCGCTGGCCCGCATCCTCGGCACGATCCCCTACGAGGTGACCAGCCTGCTGGGCAGCCGGGTCGCCCGCGTGGCCTGCACCAGCGATGCCCCCGAAGAGGACAGCGACCTGGCCGACCTGCTCGCCGACACCTCGCTGCTCGGGCAGGTCCTGTTCACCGGCGACGTCGACTCCACGCTGACCGACCCGTTCGAGATCCCCGCCGCCCTGTCGCCGGGCGACGATTCCGTATCCGCCCCCGGCGATACCCCGTCCCGCCGCCTGGCCGCCCCGACGTTCCGCGAGGTCATCGCCAACCTCCGCCGCAACCGCGCCGATGAGCCGGTGGGTCGGTAGCCCTGCCGAGTGCCGGTCCTGCGCCGACGAGCCGCGACCGTAAGGGAGCGGTAAACCCCGACGAGCCGCGACCGTAAGGGAGCGGTAGACGTGCCGGGTGCCGGGTGCCATGGCCGCGCTGTTGGCGGCCATGGAATCCTTCGAATGAGCGATGCGCCCACGGTCGAAAGGGAAGCAGCAGCGACCGTGAGGTCGCGGTATCCCCTCGCACGGGCATTTCGCTGGCTTGTCCCTGAATCAGAACAACCGAACCGCATCGACCACGAACTTCCCCCCGACCAGCACCAGGAACACCCCGCAGATGATGAACGTCGCCTTCTGGAACCGGCCGCCGAAGAATTGTCCACCCTTGTAGGCCGCCGCCGACAGCAGCCACAGCCATGCCAGGTCGCACAGCCAGTGCGCCACCGCAAAGGCCGTGAATCCCAGCAGCCCGAAGCCCACCGCCCTCAGGATCAGCTGCGCCCCCACCGTCATCCACCAGAGCAGGAAGTAGGGGTTGGCCGCGGTCAGCAGGGCGCCGGCAGCGAACGCCGACGTTGCCGCGGCCGTCGCCTCTGCTTTGGCCGAGGTCGCGCTGCGCAGCATCCCCACCGCCATCACCAGCAGCAGCGCCCCTCCGAGAAGCCCGATCCCCGCTCGCAGCCACACGTTCTCCTGCAGCGATGAGACCCCCAACCACACCGCCACCATCAGCGGCAGTTCGACCACGCCGTGGCCCAGTGCGATTACGCCTCCGACGTGCGGCGACCGCGCCGCCTTGCCGAGCGTCAAGGCCGTGATGGGCCCCGGCGCCAGCACGCCGGACATCGAGATCGCCACCACGCCAAGAAGGAATGTCCAGAACGCCACAGAATTCTCCTGCGGGATCGCCGCGGTGCTGCGCGATCGCCCGGTCTTTCACGCCGATTCCGATACCGGCTCCAATGTAGTCGGGGCTCGTCGGTAGGTCCACCAGGATGATGGGGATCTGGTGAGCCAATGAAGCGTATAGACCAATGGGCACGCTGGTCAGTTGTTGATACGAACGCTCCCGTTGGGTAGTATGAGCAAGGTATCCTTCTACTTACGGAGCTTTGGATGCGTTACGGAATCCTTCAACTGCTCTTATTGAGTTCGCTCGTGCTGGCATCATGTCGAGCTACATCGTCACCGAATCCCTCTGGACACAAAGCGCCGGTCAGTTCGCGCGGTGCTTCGAAGTGTCCATATCTGCCGGGGAGCAAGCAGCCTGTTACTGCGCTCGCAAATTTGCATATGCTGTTGGGGGTATTTTATAGTGAGCACGGCCGATGGCCCGACAATCCCGCCCAACTGAAGCCGCTTGCACAAGAAACGGGCACCCCGCTGGATTTGTCCGTGTTCTCGCGGCTTGCGCTGGAAACCCAGCCGAACGGCGACCTCTTGATCAAGTTCACGATAGCGCCTCCATGGGCCGGTGAGGGGACGCTTCTGCTTTCTGCATCGGTGCCGCAGGAAACGCAATAGTGGGTAGCTGTCCGTAGGTGTTTGTAGTTGGAGTCCCGTAAGGGACGACAGATGCATACGGATGGCGCTTGCCGCGACATGTGGGCGTCACACGCGTCCGAACGGCCGAAAGGATACCCTCGCTCATGCTTCGGGCTCGTTTGCGCGCAACTCAGGAAGTCAGCGTAGGTCCCTTGCCGAGGATTCCATGGCCGCCTCTGGCGGGCGCAGCCCGCCCTACATGGGTTCGTTTGGGCGCAACGCAGGATGTGGGGGCCATGTTCTTGCCAGGGTTCACCGCGACCTCACTGTCGCGGCTCTTTCCCGTTTGCTTCCGGGCGCAACGCTCATCCGAAGGATTTCATGGCCACAACCCGGCTTCGCCAAACGACGGCTACGCCGTGGCAAGCAGCGTGGCCATGGCACCCGCCGAGATCCACTTGAAACAGGTCTTACCCCGCCGGGACGATCTTGCCGAGCACGACCGGGCGCTGGGCCCCCGTCGCCGAGGGGACGTTGTTCGCCCGGCCGCGGATTGTTGCGTATGCCAGGATCGCGAACGACACCGCCTCTTTCGCGTCGGAGCTGATGCCGTATTCGGCCGTGGTCGTCACCTTCGCGGCGGGCAGTTCGTTTTGCAGCATACCCACGATCGCCTCGTTGAGCGCCCCGCCGCCGCAGAGGATGACCTCGTCCACCTCGCGGGGCAGGAACCGCCGGTAGGCGTCGGCGATGCTGCGGACGGTAAAGGCCGTCACCGTCGCGACGATGTCCGGCGGGTCGATGCCGTTGCCCAGGGCGCCCTGGTAGACCTCGTCGCCGAAGGGCTGGCCGAACTCTTCGCGGCCGGTCGTCTTGGGCGGCTTGCGACGCAGGTACCGGTGCTGCATGAGGCTGGCCAGGAACCGTTCGACGACCTGGCTGCGCAGGGCGGTCCGCCCGCCGGCATCGAAGTCGGCCCGGCCGCCGGTCGCCAGGTGGATGACACGGTCGATCACCATGTTGCCGGGGCCGGTGTCGAAGGCGATGACCTCCTCGATACCCCCGCCGGCCGGCAAGAAGGTGACGTTGGCGATGCCGCCGATGTTCTGGATCGTGCGGTTCTTGTTTTTGTCGGCGAACAGGAGCCAGTCGGCGTAGGGCACCAGCGGCGCGCCCTGCCCACCGGCGGCGATGTCGCGGGGGCGAAAGTCGGCGATCGTGGTGATGCCGGTCCGCTCGGCGATGACCGACGGCTCGCCGATCTGGAGGGTCGAGCGGATCTTCCGCTTGCCGAATCGCCGCCCGTCGGGCAGGTGGTGGATCGTCTGGCCGTGCGAGCCGACCAGGTCGATCGATCCGATCGGCACATCGTGGTCGCGGCAGGTCGCCAGCAGTGCCTCGGCGAAAACCTCGCCCAGGACGAAGTTGAGATGGCAGATCTCGTCGACGCGGGAGGTGGCCGGCTGGAACAGGTCGAAGACCTGCTTGCGCAGCGCGGCCGGGTACGGGCGCGTGTCGAACGCCACGACCTTCACGTCTCGCCCGGCGATGTCGACGATGGCGACGTCGACGCCGTCGGCGCTGGTGCCGGACATCAGCCCGGCGACGCGCAACTGTCTTTTGGCGGCAAGCCTGGTCAGTCGGGTCGGCATGATCGTGTTCCTGTCTACAAACAAAAAGTGACAGCGGTCCGTGCTGGTACCATCGGAATTGTAGGGGAGTTCTCCTGAGTCGGCGGCGGGCGTTTGGCGGGGGGCTGACCCCTTGCAGTACGCCCCCCTGCAGATCGACGCTGCAATCCCCTTGGAGGCACCGAGACTTGAAAGATTCAACGGGGTCTGACCCCCCTGGGGCCAACGCTCCGAGGTCCTGCTTCAACGACCCGCGACCGTGAGGGAGCGGTAGACGCCGCCGTGCCCCTCGAACGCCACGGGGTCAGACCCCGATGGCGTGCACACGTGTCCAAGCCGCCATGAAATCCGGGGCGTTGATTCCGCGGGGAAACGTGCGACTGGGGGTCAGACCCCTGGAGAACGCCTGGCGGGCAGATAGCCTACCCTACATTTGCTGCCAACGGCATTTGGCGGGCGCAGCCCGCCCTACATGGCTCCTGAGCCTCGATTGAATCGCTGGTCGCAGGGCCTACAATGGGTGGCTACCGTACGAAGCCCGCCCTGGTCAGCAGTGTGCAGGGGCGGCCTTCGTCACTGTTTTGTCTGATGGCCATCGGAAACCCGCGGACGCATGGATACCGCCACCATCGAAAGGACCAGGGGCAGCCCCCGCCGGGCCGCGCGCAGACGTTTTGTCTGGACGCGCCGGCTGGTGGTCGCACTGTCCGTGCTGCTGCTGGTCGGGGCGGTGTTGCCGCCGCTGAGCTCGGGGCCGCGACTGGCTGGGGCCGCTGCCGCCCTGATCGGCAATGAAACAGGGCTGCCGGTCCGCATCGCCGATTCGGAGTGGGGCTGGTGGCAGGGCCTGAAGCTCCAGGGCTTCCAGATGCAGCTCCGCGACGGGGCGAAGGTCTACATCGAGCAGGTTGCCGTCTGCGCCAACCTGTGGGACATCGTGCGCGGGCGGACCCTGCAGAACGTCCGCATCGACGGAATGGTCGCCGACGTGGCCGTGGGGCCCGACCCCGGTGATGCGGGCAATGACAGCCCGCCCGCCGCCGACGCGGGCAAGGTCGTCACCTCCCGGGCGGGGCGCCTCATGCGAGAGCGCGAGCCCCGCACGCCCTCCTCCATTCACGGGCTGCCGCTGGGTCGGCTGGAACTGAACGGCTGCACGCTGAACCTTCGCGACCAGGCCACCGACAGGGTCACGCGGGTCTTCTTGCCGGCCGTCAACGTCGACCTTGACCGGCAGACAGGGGCGGTAAATTGGCGGTTCTCCGCGTCGGTCGACCGCCAGGGCCTGATCGCCGGCGACGGCAGTTTCATCTTTCAGAGGCTGGCGGTGGTGCCCAAGGACTTCGGCGGCTGGCTCCGGCTGGCCTGCAGCGATGTGCCGCTGGGGGCGCTGCCGGAGCCACTGCTGGAGCGGCTCGGTCTGGAGGCGCTGCAGGGCAGCGCTTCGGGTCAGGTCCGCCTGCAGCTGCACCCCGATGCCGACTGGACCGTCACCTGTCAGGCGACTGCGGCGGGGCAGGGCCTGAGTCTGCGCGACCGGTCCGGCCACGTTCGTGAGCTCGCCACGGCGTCGGCGGGCCTGACGGGCACCTGGCGGATGATTACCGAGCGGGTGGACGTTGCCCGGGCGTGGCTGGACCTGCCTGGCGCGTCGGTGGTGGCGGCGGAGCCCGGGCTCATCTACGACGGCAAGGCGGGGCGGGTGGAGCAGTCGAACCTGGTCGCATCGGTAACGGACGCCAGTACCCTCCGCGATGCGCTGACCGGGCTGGGGCTGCCCGCGCCGGCCGCGGCGGACCTGGCCGGCCGGGGCGAGATCACCGCCCGCGTCGTGCGGGAGGGTGACCTCACCCGGATCGCCCTGAAGGCAGCCGGCGAGGAGCTGGTCGTGGATTGGCCCGCCATCTGGCAACATCCCCGTGGCCCGCTGGGTCTGCTTGCGGATGTGACGGTGGCGGACGACGGGGCGATGGTGCTCGAGAGCGGCCGGCTGGATCTGCCCGGCGGCGAAGTGACCGCCACGGCAAGGTTCGAGCCCGAGACCGTCGGCGACCGCCTGCGGTTCGTCCTGCGCGAGTGCGGCGCGACCGTGCGGTGGCAGGATATTCAGGAATTTGTCACACAGGTGCCCGCGGCGCGGCGGTGGCTGACCGCTGCTGGTAACAGCAGCGGTCCGGGCTCGCTGGAACTGAGCGTCGCGAAGACGACCGCACGCGACCTGCGGACTCAGCTGCGGGTCGACCTGCCGCGGGAGGCGGCCATATCGCTGGGCGACTGGCTGCGCAAGACCCCCGACCGCGACCTGCGCCTCTCGCTGGAGGCGGTGCTCGATCCGGCCTTTCGCAGCGCCTGCCTGGAGACGCTGGCCGTCGATTCCGGCCCCGCGCGCGTGCTCGACTGCCGCGACCTGCGGACGCGATTTGACAGCGAGGCGATTGAAGGCACCATCCCCGTCCTGCTGGTCGATGTGCAGGGGGGGCTGGACCGGCTGGACCTTTCTGCCCTGCAACAGCTCAGCCCGCGACTGGCGGGGGCAATCGCCGGCATCGGCAGCGCCGACGGGCCCGTCAGCGGATCGGTCCGGGCCTCGTGTCGGGCGGACACCGGCGAGGGCGATACCCGCCTGACCGGGCTGGATTTTGCCGGGGAGCTCGATCTGTCCGCTTTGGCGCTGCAGGTGACCGAGGCGCTCGACAAGCCGGCTGGCGAACCGCTGCGCATCGCGGGCAGCTACACCTGCCGGATGGACACCGCCGGTGGCGAGGGCTACGGCTACGGCAGCGGCAGCGTCGACGCCGACGGGTTCAGCGGGCAGGGCTGGTACGAGCGCAACAGCCGGCAGGACACGCAGTGGTCGTGGGGCTGGCTCGACGTGCGGGACGTCGAGCGGGCCACGCGCATGCTGCCGCGGGTCGCCGAGGTGGTCCGCCGCGACGGCGCTGAAGGCGGGATGACCGCGCGGTGGGAGTGGCTCCGCCGCGGGGCGTCCTTCGATCTGCACACCGCCTTCGACCTGACGGCGATCGGGGCGGACCGCTCGCAGGCGGGCCTTCGCAAACCCGTCGGTCTGCCCGCCCGGGTGGAGGCGTCGATCTCGGGACCGGGTGGCGATGCGGTCGGCCGCGATGCCTGCCGGTGGCGCGTGCCCCGGGTGGACCTGGTGTTGGGCCATTCGCACGCGTCGTTCACCGACGGGCAGATCGAGATCGCCGAGCCATGGGCGAAGATGCTGGCCGGCCGCGGACGCGAGGCGTGGGCGGCGATCGATTTCACCTGGCCGATCCGCCGGGCGCAGGCCCGCGCCAGCGGCGTGACCGTCTTTGGCGAGGTGCTCGCCTCGTTCAGCGACGACCTGGGCGACCTGATGGCCCGGTACCGCGCCGGTGGTCCGGTCGGCTGGACGCTCCAGTGCGAGTACGCCCAGGACCGGGGCCTTGCCTTCGGCGCGAAAGTCGATGCCGGCGATCTGGCCGTCACCGCCGGGGCCGTGGACAAGCCCGCCGGCGTGCCGCTGACCGCCAGCGTCGAAGGTCGCTGCCTCGCGTATTACGACGCCGCCAACGTCCCGCACGTCCGTGTGGCGGTTGACGAGATCAACGCCCGACTCGCCAACCTCGACTGGAGCGGCACGGTCGATGCCTTGTGCAGGCTCGGCGGGGCGCAGCCGGAGCTGGTGACGGCCGACGTGCGTGTCACCGGTCAGACCCGCCAGGTCCGGGACGTGGCGGCGCTGGTCCCGGCGGTGGCGTCGTGGCAGCCGGCGGGGCACCTGGCGTGGGAGGCGGCGTGTTCGTTCGATCGCCAGGGCGGGTGGAAGCTCGACGACCTGCAGGTCGGCGCCTGGCCGGTCACGTGGGACCTGTTCGACCGGCCATGCGGTGTCGAGGGGTTGTTGCACTACGACGGAAATGCCGTGTCGGCGACGGGGCTGGCGGTGCGGGTCGGGGCGACGGCCGGGCGGTTCACGTTCGATGCCCGGCGCGACGAGGGCTCGCCCAGCGTGCAGCTGGGCAGCAGTTTCGCAAACATCGACGTCAACGAACTGATCGACGTGACCCGCCAGGTCCGCCGGCAGCTGCGCGAGGCGCAGCCGCCGCAAACGGGGGCCGCCGCGAGCCGGCCTGCAGCCACGTCGGTCTTATCAGACCTTTCGGATCTGCACCTCGACTTCCTCGGGCGCACCGACGGGCTGCGGGTCCTGCTAGGCGAAGATGCGAAACCAATTGAGCTGCAACTGCTCGGCTGGCAGGGGTCGGTCGACGGGGGGCGGATCGCGGCCGACCTGACGGGTAGCTTCGAAGGCGGCGGGCTGGCCGCGCGGGTGACCGGGCGGGTTGACGGCCAGGGGCCGCTGGAGGTCTGGTACCGGGCGGAACGGGCGCTGCCCACCGACCTGACGCAGTGGATGGTGGTCCGGTCGTTCCCGGGGATGCGGGTCGACGGGCCGGTCACGCTCGACGAGACGATCGTGATCGACCCGACCGCGGGGGGCAAGGCCCTGCCCAGCCGGGGCGAGATGATCGTCGAGGGGGGCGAGGTGTGGGGGGCGGCGGCGCCCCGGGCGATCCAGCGGATCTTCCCGGCACTGGAGCTGGCGAAATTCCGGTTCACGCGGTTGCGCAACTGGTTCGAGAAGGACGCAAGCGGGCGGACCGTCAACCGGATGATCTTCCGCGGCTCGCCGTGGAGCCTCTACATGAACGGCTGGAGCGAGATGGACGGGACGTTCCGCTACGAGGTGGGCGTCGACCTGCTCGGCTCGATCGAGTCGGAATACTGGGCGACGGTCGACCGCGGGCGGGTGCCGCTGTTCATCAAGACGGGCAAAGTGGTCGACGGTGAAATGCAGGACGAGCAGATCCGGTACCTGAGCCCGCCCCAGATCGTCGCGAGGATCGTCAAGGACAACGTGCTGACCATCGCGTATCATACGGTCCGCAAGAGGGTACTGGAGGGCCGCGGACAGGAGTGAATACCATTGGCATTTGACGACCTTCAATCATTTATCAGTGCATTGCAGGATCGCGATCAGCTGCGGCGCGTGCCCGCCGAGGTCGACCCGATCCTGGAGATCGCCGAGATCGCCGACCGCGTCAGCAAGAGCCCGGCCGCGGGCACTACTCCCGCCCCGGCCACCGACCCGATCCATGGCGGGCGAGGCGGCCATGCGCTGCTGTTCGAAAAGGTGGCCGGCTCGGACCTGCCCGTTGCGATCAACCTGTTCGGCTCGTACGAGCGGGTCTGCCTGGCGCTGGGCTGCGACAACCTCGAGCAGCTCGCCGACCGCGTGGCCAGGCTCGCTAAACCGGAACTGCCGACCACGCTGCTGCAGAAGATCAAGAAACTGCCCGAACTGGCCCGGCTGGGCTCGATGGGCCCGCGGACCGTTCGCAGCGGCCCTTGCCAGGAGGTCGTCGAGACCGACCGGGCCGACCTGTCCAGTCTGCCGATCATCCAGTGCTGGCCGGAAGACGCCGGGCGTTACATTACATTGGGATACACGATCACGAAGGACCCGGAAACAGCCGAGCCGAACCTGGGGCTCTACCGCATCCAGGTGATGGGCCCGCGCCGCGCGGCGATGCACTGGCAGGTGCACCACGACGGGGCGCGGCACTGGCGGCGGTACGCGGCCCGGGGCGAGCCGACGCCGGTGGCGGTGGTGTTCGGCGGCGACCCGATCCTCACGTACGCAGCCAGCGCGCCGCTGCCGCCGGGGCTCAGCGAGATCATGTTTGCGGGCTTTTTGCGGGGCGGGCCGGTCGAGGTGGTCCCGTGCCGGACGGTGCCGCTGGAGGTGCCCGCGACAGCCGAGATCGTAATCGAGGGGTTCGTCCACCAGAGCGAGAAGGTGCTGGAGGGGCCCTTCGGCGATCACACGGGGTTCTATTCGCTGGCCGACGACTATCCCCTGTTCGAGGTTACGGCAATCACCCGTCGGCGCAACGCGATCTATCCAACGACGATCGTCGGCAAGCCGCCGATGGAGGACTACTACCTCGGCAAGGCGACCGAGCGGATCTTCCTGCCGCTGCTGCGGATGCTGATCCCGGACGTGATCGACTACCACCTGCCGATGTTCGGGGCGTTCCACAACTGCGCCTTTATCAAGATTCGCAAGGAATACCCGCTGCAGGCCCGCAAGGTGATCAGCTCGGTCTGGGGGGCGGGACAGATGATGTTCACGAAGTTCGTGGTGATTGTCGACGAGGACGTCGACGTGCACGACGAGCAGGACGTCCTGTTCCACGTGGGCGCCAACGTCGACCCGCGGCGCGACATCGTCATCGCCGACGGGCCGGTCGACGTGCTCGACCACGCCAGCCCGTACTGCGGCGCCGGCAGCAAGATCGGCATCGACGCGACCCGCAAGATCGCGGGAGAGGGTGTCGTGCGGGCGTGGCCCGACGAGATGCGCATGACCGACGAGGTCCG
>JAWLBS010000004.1:20108-53973 GCA_041687575.1 Phycisphaerae bacterium
GCGACGGCCTTTTTCGCGGCATCCGTCAGGTCGTCGGCCGTGATCAGCTGCGGCACCTGCCGGCGGGCCTCCTCCAGCAGCTTGCGGGCCTGCTCGACATTGGTCCCCTCGAGGCGCACCACCACGGGCACCTCGAACTTCAGCTCGGTCGCCGCCGCGATCAGCGCCTCGGCGATCAGGTCGCACCGGGCGATGCCGCCGAAGATGTTCACCAGCACCGCTTTGACCTTCTCGTCCGACAGCAGGATGCGGAAGGCCTCGATCGCGCCTTCGCGGCTGACGCCGCCGCCGACGTCCAGGAAGTTGGCCGGCTCGCCGCCGTGGAGCTTGATGATGTCCATCGTTGACATCGCCAGGCCCGCGCCGTTGACCAGGCAGCCGATCTGCCCGTCGAGGGCCACGTAGGAGAGATTCGCCTCGTTGGCACGGACCTCGCGCGGGTCCTGCTCGGCCGGGTCGTGCATCTCATGCAGGTCCCGGTGGCGGAACAGGGCGTTGTCGTCGAAGTCGATCTTGGCATCGACCGCCACGATCCGCTGATCGTCGGTCAGCACCAGCGGGTTGATCTCGGCCAGACTGCAGTCCTTTTCGATGAAGACCTTCGCGAGCCTGTGGATCGTATAGACCGCCTGTTTTGCGGCATCTCCCGACAGGCCCAGCGCCCCGGCCAGCGAGCGCGCCTGGAACTCCTGCAGCCCCAGGTGCGGGTGCATCCACTGCTTGAGGATGGCGGTCGGGTCGCGGCGGGCGACCTCCTCGATCTCCATGCCGCCCTGGCAACTGGCCATCAACACCGGCTCGTGCCATGCGCGGTCGATGACGATGCCGAGGTAGAACTCGGCGGCGATCGGGACGGCCTCGGCGATCATGAGTTTTCGGACCTTCACCCCGGCCGGTCCGGTCTGGGCCGAGACCATGGGCTTTTCAAACATCGCCCGGCACGCCTGCTCGACCTGGTCGGCATCTTCGCAGATTTTGACGTATCCGGCCTTGCCGCGGCCGCCGGCGTGGACCTGGGCCTTGACGACGACCTTGCCGCCGCCGACCTGCTGCCAGGCCTGCCGCGCTTCGGCCGGCGAGTCGATCACAACAGCCGCGGGTACGGGCACGCCCGCGTCTTCCAGCACCTGCCGCGCCTGGTATTCATATACTTTCATCCGGACCTCCCGCAACACGAGTCGTTGGTATGTCACAAGTGTATGGGAAACACCGGCCTGCAGGCAACCTCTCCGCCGCTTGGGGGAAACGGCCTTCCGCAGATTTCGCGGAACGGCAGTAGCCAGTTGTCGGTTGCCAGTTGCCAGTAACGACAGCAACGACCTTCCGCAGATTTCGCAGATTTTCACAGATGAACAACGACAAAGACCACATCAGCCACGGATGAACGCGGATGCAAGCGAGCAAGAACAACAACTGCAACGACAACAACTTCTGTCAGCCACGGATTGACACGGATGAAACGCGGATGAACAGCAACGACAGGGGACAGGTTACAGGGCACCCGGCTTCGCCAAACGACGGCTACGCCGGGCAAGCAGGTGACAGCAAACCGCACATCCCGGGCAAACGAGCCGCGACCGTGAGGGCCGTGAGGGAGCGGGAGACTGCCGACGCCTCGCTGCTGCCTATTGTCGCCCCAGTTCCTTCGCCCGCTCGAAGGCCCGGTGCGCGGCGGCCTTGATCTTGCCGCGCACGTCGCCGGTCTCCATCACCTCCAGGGCTGCCAGCGTCGTGCCGCCGGGGCTGGAGACCTTGCGGCGGAGTTCGGCCGGCTCCTCGCCGGTTTCGACCATCATCCGCCCGGCGCCCAGGCAGGTATACCTCGCCAGCTGCAGGGCCTGCTCGCGGGGCAGCCCCAATTCCGTGCCGGCCTCGGTCATCGCCTCGACGAACAGGTAAAAATAGGCCGGCCCGCTGCCCGAGACAGCCGTGACCGCGTCGATCAGGCCTTCGTCGTCCAGGGCGACTGCCTGGCCGCCCGCCCGAAACAGGTCCATCGCAAATGCCATGTCCTCGTCCGTGGCGAAGCGTCCCCGGCACACGCCGGCCACCCCCGCGCCTACGCGGATGGGCAGGTTCGGCATGACGCGGACCACCCGCGCCTGCCCGCCCAGGGCCTCCTCTATCGCCGCACAACCGATACCGGCCATGATGCTGATGACGGCTGCCCCCTCGCCGATCGCCTCGCCGAGATGGCCGGCCTCGGTGTGGAAAGTTTGCGGCTTGACCGCCAGCAGGACCACGTCGGCACCGCCGGCGGCTGCGGTGTTGTCAGCCGTTACCTGCACGCCGAATGTATCGGCGAAGAAGCGTTGTCGCTCATCCGCGGGGTCCGCTGCTGTTACCAGCCGCGGCGAGAGCAGGCCCTTTTCCAGCGCGCATGCGAGGATTCCTTCGGCCATGTTCCCCGCCCCGAGAATCGCGAGGGTCTTGTCTGTTCTGGTCATCTTCCGTGTCTCCGCGGATCTGCCGGCTATCGAGTCGACCGTGCCGAAGGACGAGAGTTTACCCCATTGCTGCCCGTTTGGCCAAAACAAACAGTGCAACCGTCGCCGGCGTTGCCGGTAAGCCTCTTATGTCGTCTGGTCAGGTGTACGCGCCGGCGCCGACGACCGGGTGCATTCGTTATTTGGTGGTGATTCCAGGGGTCTGACCCCGAGTCGCACGTTTCCCAGCGGAATCAACGTCGTGATCTCGGGGCGGCCTGGACGGGTGTGCACGCACACGGGGTCTGACCCCGTGGCGTTTGAGGACACGGCCCTGCTGCGCAGGACCGTGGCACCTCGTGGCACCCCCCGTAGCGTCTTGCCCAAGGGGTCAGACCCCGATGGACGTTTCAGGTATTGGAGCCCCCATGGGAATCGGATGCAGAGATTCGGGTGCCGGCGTGCTGCAAGGGGTCAGACCCCGGAGACGCCCGCCCGCCACCGATCGCCAGGGCACTTCCGGCGACCAGTCCGGTGTTCGATCGCTGGCATGATGGCGGCTGAAGACGTAGAATGTTGCCTCGTAGAGGCGTGGTTGGCCGCGGACAAGACAATACGACTCGAAGACAAGCCTGACCAGATTTTCTAACGAGGTAGGCCTTATGACAAGAGCGCGTTTAATGGCGACGACGGCGGTGACTCTTCTGATGACGGCGGCCGGCAGCCTGCTGGCGGGTCCGGCGACCACGACGGCCCCTGCTGAGGGGGCTGGGCAGGTCGCGCCCATGCCGCTGCAAAGCCGGGTCCAGGCCGAGCTGCGGGTCTGGCAAGCGATCTACCGCCTCGGCCAGCCGGTGTGGGTGGAGTTCTCCCTTCGGAACCTCACGGGCGAGACCGTCACGCTGCAGGTGCCCAATGCGATGGTGGCCGAGTCGTCGCCGCCGGCGATGGGCCTGCCGCTGACGCACGTGTTCAGCGGTCCGCGGTTCGGGGCCCTGCAGATCACGCGGGAGAGCGACCAGTCCCAGCCGATGCCGGTCCTGCGCCAGCCGAGCCACGCCGTCGCCCCGATCGAACTGGCCCCGTATGCGTCGGTGGGCGTGCATGTCGATGCATCCCGCTGGTACGCCTCACTGCGTCAGCCGGGCGAGTACCGCCTGGAGTGGAAGCCCTACGGCGGCCAGCTCACCAGCAACGCGGTGACCGTGAAGGTCGCCAATTTCAAGGACGCCGTCATCCACACCGACCTGGGCGACATGCGGGTCCGCCTCTATTACAAGAAGGCCCCCAAGACGGTCGAGAACTTCCTCTCGCTCGCCCGCAGCAATTTCTACGATAGCCTGGCGCTGCACCGCGTGTTGCCGGGCTTCCTCGTGCAGGGCGGCTCGCCCACCGGCGATGACGCCGGAATGCAGCCGGACGGGACACGGGTGCCTGCGGAATTCAACGATACCCGCTTCGAGCGAGGCACGGTCGCGATGGCCCGTTCGCCCAACGACCCCGACTCGGCGAGCAGCCAGTTTTTCATCACGTTTTCGCGTCAGAAGGAACTCGACGGCCAGTACACCGCCTTCGGGGAGCTGGTCGGCAGCGAATCGTTCGACACGCTGTCGAAGATCGAACAGGTCCAGGTCGAGCGGGGACCCTTCGGGGAGCTGAGCCGTCCGGCCCGGCCGATCCGCATTCAGTCGATCAGCCTGGAAGATGCCCCCCGGCCGCCGATGAAGATCCACCCCCTCGGCGGCCCGCCCCAGAGCGGGCCGGGGTTGGCGCAGCAGTGACGGCAAGATGCCTGCGACAGGCATGCAGGGCGGGCTGTGCCGCCACGCCGTCAGGCTTCAGGCGTGTGGGACTGTTGGCGAGCGGTGCAATGCCGGACGATTCTGTCGTCTCTGGCGGGACTCGCGCGACAACCACCGACATATATAAGTGACAGCAATCCCAGGACTTGCGTCCTTGGCTATCGTCTGTCGTCCCTGGCGGGCCTTCAGCAGCAGACGGCGTGGTGGGAGTGTCCTGCGTGGCATGGCCCTGCTGCCGACTGCGCCGGACGACGGCTCCGCCGTGGGGAAGACGCAGGACCGTGACATCCGACACTTCGCAGCTCGGCTACTCGCATCGCTGCGCTCGCTTGGGCGGTACTCCTGGCGGCTGGCGGGCATAGCCCGCCCTACGTGGCGGGCGGGCCCGGCGGTGCGTTGACACATGCGGATGGGTGACCAATACTTACGAGCTATCGGGCGGGCTGGACCCTCGGCGTCGCGGGTTCGCAGTCGCCTGCCGCTCATTGGTTTGCGATCATGCACGCCCTGTGGGTATGCCGGCGAATGAAGGCACAGGTTATAACTCATGACACCGCGACGGCGGCGTGCGGCCGGCTGATCGCCACGCTCCAGCGGTCGCTGGAGATGGAGGCCAGGCACCGGCGGGGCGGGGATGACGCCGTGCGCGTGCCGCTGGTCCGCTATGCCCTGGCCCAGGTCCGCCAGCGGATCGCGCCGGCCTTGACGCCCGGGTGGCTCCAGGCCGACCCGGTCCACGTGGTGATGTTCGGCGGGACCAACAGCGGCAAGTCGACTGTGCTGAACCTGCTGCTGGGCCGGGGCGTGGCGGGCATGAGCTACCGCGCCCGTTTCAGCCAGCACCCCGAGGCCTACCGGACCGGGCGACTGGGCGAGGCCTTCCTCGATGCCTACCCCACGCGGTTCGCCGAGTACGACCGCTACTTCAACGAGCACCCGCCGCGGCGCAGCGACACCGACCTGCGCAGCCGCGGCTACGACTATGCGATCGCCGTCAATGACCCGGAGCAGCTGGAGGGCTGCACGCTGTCGCCGCCCGCGACGGCCGAAGCGGTCTTCTGGGACATCCCTGATTTTTCGACCGAAGAGGCGATGTTCTACATGGACGCGGTGCTGGACACGATCGCGCTGGCCGACCTGATCGTCATGACCGTCACCAAGGAGAACTACGCCGACCATCGCGGCGGGCTGCTGCGGTACCTGGTCTGCTCGTCGGGCGTGCCGCTGCGGGTGGTCGCCAACAAGCTGGAAGACGAGGGGCAGCTGCTCGAGGACATCCGCCTGAAGCTGACCGAAAGCGGCGACGAGACCTGCCGCGTGGACCCCGGGCACTTGCACCCGCTGCCGTACGTCAGCGAACCGTCCGATGAGGCGCGTCTGGAGGGGCTGGCGCGTGCCGCCGAGGCGGGCGCGCTTCGCGAGGCGATCGCCCG
This sequence comes from Phycisphaerae bacterium, assembly GCA_041687575.1. GTDB lineage: Bacteria > Planctomycetota > Phycisphaerae > UBA1845 > JANYLN01 > JANYLN01. The sequence continues at coordinate 25,770 of JAWLBS010000004.1, forward strand.
TGATGTCGATTCGGACGGCCGGCTCAAGCGCCAGGCCCTGCTCGGTTCGGTGCGTTTTCTGGAGCGGCGGCTGGACGACCTTCTCGCCCCGCTGAAAGCCGAGGTCGCGGTGGCGGAGTACTGGCACTGGCTGGTCGACCGCACCACGCGCAGCGAGTTTTACGACCGGTACCGGCGCGACTATCTCGAAGGGGAGCGGTACGTCGATTTCAACCAGACGCTGGTCAAGCTGCTGGACATGCTGGAGGTGCCGGGGATCGGGCCGATCATCGCGACCGTCACGCGCGGGCTGCGGTCGCTCTCGACGCTGATCGTCGGGGCGGCGGCGGGCTTGCTGCGGGGGCTGTTTTCCCGGAAGTCGCCGCGCGAATCGCGGATGCCGGAGCGCGATGTCGTGGTCGCCTGTTTCGGCCAATGGCTGGAGAGCCTGCGGAACGAGGCCCAGGTCCAGGCCGACCGCGGCGAGCACCAGGCCTGGCCGGTGATCGCGCGGCAACTGGCGGACGAGGAGTTCATCGTCGGCTTCACGACCCGGCTCGGCACGGCCTATCAGCAGTACCGCAAGCGGATGGATGAGATCACCGACGAGCGGGCCCGTGCCCTGTACGAGGTGATTCGGGAGAAGCCGAAGCTGGTCCACTCGTTGCGGGCGCTGAAACTGACCGCCGATGCCGGCACAGCCGGGCTGATTGTCGCCTCGCACGGGCTGAACTGGACCGATGCGGTAGTCGCCCCGCTGGTGCTGCCGGCCTGGCGGCTGCTGCTGGAATATGTCGGCGACAAGTACCTGGAGCTGCAGAAGGCGAAGCTCAAGCAGGAGCAGATGGACGCCTTCCGCGAGATGATCGACGAGCACATGGTCGCCCCGGTCCGCCGCCTGTTCGTCAGCGCCGTCAGCCCGCAGGAGATGGAGGCGGCGAGGGAGGATTTCGAGACGATCAAGGCGGCGGTGGGGAAGGTGGTGGATGCGTGACAACATGACAACATGACAACGTGACAACGCGAAGGCGTGACAAGGTGACCGGGTGGCAAGGTGACAAGGTGAGGAAACTGCCGCGGCGCGACTATGGAGTGCGGCGGCGCAGACGCCGCTTTGCATTTTCTCCGGCGTCACTTGCATGGACGTCAGATGCCCTGGTCCTGTGTGAACGAGCCGCGACCGTGAGGGAGCGGAAGGCGATGTAGGGCGGGCTGTGCCCGCCAATCCGTCAGGGCAGGGCGCAGGAGTCCCGGCTTCAGGCGGCATTGCAAGGGATCGCCGCCAACTGATGAGGCGTAACTGACTACTGGCAACTGGCCACTGGCAACTAAAAATGAAAGAAGTCTCTCAAAACAGGATCGACGCCGCCCTTCAGCGGATCCTCGCTGTCGCCGAGGCGCCGCGGGCGCTGGCCATTCGGCCCGACGACCGCGACGTCCTCCGCCAGGCGGTGCACCGCACGCACGCGCAGCTGCTCGGCCAGGCCGACGCCGTTCTGACGATCGCGCTGGCCGGCTGTACGGGCGCGGGCAAGAGCACGCTGATCAACGCGCTGGCCGGCGGGCGGATCGCGGATGTCTCGGATCGCCGGCCCTGCACGACGCAGACCCGGGTGTTCCACCATCGCCAGGTCGCCTCGGGCGGCTTGCCGGAGGACCTTGCAGCCGAGGCGACCTTCGTCGCCCACGACCGCCCCGAGCTTCGCCAGAAGGTGATCGTCGACACGCCCGACCTGGACACCTTCTACACCCGGCACCGCGCCGCCACGCGGGCGATGCTCAAGGCGGCCGGGCTGGTCATCTACGTCTTCAGCCCCGAACGCTACGCCGAGGAGCGGGCCTGGTCGGTGATTCGCGAGGAGCAGCGGTTCAGCTCGTGCCTGGCGGTGCTCAATAAGTCGGACACGGTCGATACCGACGCACTGCAGCGGATCGCCGGCGAGATCCGCGAACGCTTCGCCGAGATGGGCAAGCCCGACATCCAGGTGTTGTGCATCACCGCCGCCAACCACGTGCCGGATGCGACCGGGCAGCTGCCAGCCGGCAACGCCAAGCGGCTGGACGAGTTCCTGACGCTGCGGGCCTATATCGAGCACGAGCTGCAGTCCGGCGACATTGCCCGGATGATCCGCCAGCAGCGCAGCCGGGTGGTCGACCATCTGGGAGCGCAGATCGACCGGCTGATCCCGGCTGCCGTGGACGATTCGCTCGATGCGTTGCAGGCCGAGGCCCGCGACCGGGCCGGTCGGACCGCCGACGACCTGGCGGCGCACATGCAGGACCACCTGGTGGCGCTGGAGGCCGACCTGTACCCGCTGATCGTCGTCCGCAAGCACCAGCGGTTCTGGGGGCCGTTTCGCACGTGGCTGTCGGTGGCGGACTTTTTGCGGTACGGTCTGCCGCGGCTGGTCCGGCAGCTGCGGGTGTTGACGATTCCGGGCGAGCAGTCGTTCTCGGGTCGGCTGCTGCCCGCCGAACAGGCGGACCTGGCGAGCGACCGGCTCCGCCAGCAGGGGCGGGACCTGCAGACGTTCTGCTTTGAAAAGGGTCTGCCCGTCGAGCGGTGGCGGGCGATCACGGGCGAGGTCGAAGGCAGCCGGACCCTGACCGCCGTCGCCCGCGAAATCGAGCAGCAGTTCGAGGCCCTGGCGGCAACCGCCTATCGGCGCGGGGCGGTGTTCCCGTGGCTGGTCAGTTTCATCGCCTGGCTGATGCCTGCCGCCCTGATCGTGCTGGGCGTGTACATGCTCACGCGGCAGCTGATCGAGGGGCGGCCCGCCCCGGTCGACCTGCTGTGGGACCTGCTGGCGCTGATGATCCTGGCGTACCTGCTGCTGCACATCATCGTCAGTGCCACCTCGTCGGGCCGGGGGCTGTTGCCGCGAAAGAGCATCTCCGCTCGGGCCCTGGAGGACCACCTGCAGCGGATGATGGCCGGCTGGGTGGATTCGTACCGTGGGGACCTTCAGGCCGACATCGCCGGTCTGCGCGAGCCGCTGGCCGTGCTGCGCGACGCGGCAGAAGGGACGATCGTGAGGGCGGGTTTGGGCGCAACCAAGGCGAAGCAGGCGCCCGGCGCCGTCGTCTCCGAGCAAGCCGCCGCCTCCGACGAGGCGGACGCTGCGCGGGAACAGGCCCAGCCGCAGGAGGAGGTCGCCGCGCCGCCGTCAGCTGCCGCTCCCGACGAGGCCGAGCCCTCGCCCGAACAGGAGACGCCGCGCAAGCCTGCTACCGGCCGGCAGCTCTCGGCGGCCGAGCTGCTGCGCCGTTCCATGCTCGCCCCGCCGGAGGACGAAAGCAAGAACGAATGAATGCCAAAGAAAACGCCCTTCGCATCCTGCGGTTCGACAAGCCCGAGCGGATCGTCACCGGCCTGCCGAGTCATGGTGTGAGCTACTTGGGCTGCAACCACGAGGGCTATCAGGGCGGCGGGCATGACGTGCCGGTCGGCACGGTCTGGACCGACGTGTGGGGCACCGTCTGGCGCAAGGAGCTCGACCGGATCATGGGCTTCCCCCAGCACCACCCCCTGGCGAAAATTGAGGACCTGCGGACCTACCGCTGGCCCGCCCCGGACGATGAGCGGATCTGCGGGCGGATCTACGAAGGCGCCGCCCGATGCGACCGCGAGCAGGTTTTCCTGGCCGGCAGCCACCGCGAGACGCTCTGGGAGAAGGCCTACATGCTGGTCGGCATGGAGGCCCTGATGGAGTACCTTTTCACCGAGCCGGCCTACGTCCGCGAGATCTTCCATCGAATCATGGATTTCGATCTGGCGGTCGCCAGGCACTACCTGGCGGTCGGCGTCGAGGTGGCGGGCATGGGCGACGACCTGGGCACGCAGATCGGGCCGTTGCTGGGGCCGCGGATCGTCGAGGAGTTCCTGGTGCCGGAGTACCGCCGGCTGTTCGACCTGTACCGCGCCAAGGGCGTGATCGTCAGTTTCCACTCGTGCGGGCGGATCGACTCGATGCTGGACACGTTCATGGACCTCGGGGTCGACCTGCTCAACCCGGTGCAGGCGACGGCCAACGACCTGGACCTGGTCCGGGAAAGGACGCAGGGGCGGATGGCCCTGCAGGGAGCGGTCAGCAGCGCCACGATCGTCGACGGGCCGGTCGAGCGGATCGTCGCCGAGGCCCGCCGGCGGATGTGGCAGCTCGGCCGCAGCGGGGGCTACTTCTGCACGAACGACCAGGAGATGCCGTTCCCCGAGGCCCACATCCAGGCCCTGCGCGACGCGGTTGAGCGGTACGGCCGCTATCCGATCGCTCAATCGACGCACCGCTCGATGTAGCGGCGGGTGTAGGGGCAGATCGAGATGCACAGGCCGCAGATGATGTCGTCGAAACCAGCCTTGGCGGCGTGGCTTCCGGCTGTGCGGCTGCAGGCGAAGGCATCGACGATCGCCTCGCGGGGATCGCCGGCGTGCCACTGCCTGCCGGTCGGGGCGGAGGCGGGGCAGGCGTGCATGCAGGCGAAGCACTCGCCGCAGTGGCTCTCGTTGATCGGCGTGCCAGCCGGCAGGTCGGCATCGGTGAGCACGGTCGTCAGCCGGACGGCCGTGCCGTATTCCTCCGTCACGAGCAGAGATGAGCGCCCGATCCAGCCGAGCCCGGCGCGGGTCGCGGCGGTCTTGTGGGGCAGGGGCGTGCCGAGGGTCTCGGTGTTATAGCCGACATCGTCGGCCGAGAGAGCGATGGCCTTGCAGTTGCGCTCGTGCAGATACTCAACAGCACTGCGGGCCAGGGAGTTGAGCAGGTTGTTCACGCGGTGGTATTCATCGTGATAGATCGAGGTCGGCCCAACCTTCAGGCCCGCAATGATGTACGGATCGATGGCCACGGCGATCGAGACTGCCATGGGCAGACCTTGCCTGGATGCCGGCGGAATCTCTTGCAGATCGGCGAATCCGACCAGTGAAGCGTCGCGGCTGAAGAGCAGTTCGGCAAGCTCGTGTTGTCGGGCCATACTCATGCCTCACATCACTGCCGGGACGGTACATCCGATGTTAAGGGCCATCTAGCGGTCTACGAGTATAGCACCCATTGTGCGGTGACGCGAACGGGACTTGTCCAGTTCGCTGCAGGCCGAGCGTGCGTGGGTCGTGCGGTCGTCGGGGTCATCTCCCGAAGTCAGGCTGGGATGCCGGCGCGGGTATGGGTTGTGCGGTCGGCTGCTGGGGGAACGTCAGCTGCGGTGGTGCCTGGCCTCCAGGCTGTTGCCAGTCCTGCTGCGGAGGTTGTCCCCAGCCCTGCTGCTGTTGCTGGGCCCGGCGGTTGATCTCCTGCTGCAGCAGGGCCTGTTCCTGCCGCTGCTCCTGGCGGTTCCTGACCCAGACGGCGGGGTTGAAGAAATCGGCGATTTTCTGGCCCAGCGACGGTTCGGATTGCTCATGGGCCGGCCTGTAGGTGTTGATGGGCTCGTCCCGCTTCCTGGCTGGTCCGCGGTCGAAGAGGGGGCGATTGGTCGGCTGATGCTGTTGGGCGACAAACTGCCTGGCGCCCTCCGGAATGCTCGGGCGGACGGCGATAATCCGGCTCTGGTCGATCGGACCCTCGTGGGGCTGTGCGCAGCCGACGAGACCGAGAACGGCACACAGGCCGGCGACCGGCAGCAGGCGGACCCGATGCATCATGACAACACCTCCTGTTGCATCAGCGGTCCAGTTCAACCGATTGCGGCCGGGATTGCAAGCGGGCTGTCCTCACTCGGTGATCGTGGTCGGATTTCGCCCGGGCACCCTGTGCGGCGCGGGCGGGGCCTGTTCGGTTGGGGTGACGCCCTCGACCGGCTCGCGCGGCAGGTCGACGTCCGGGGCGGGGCCTGCCCATAGGCGCAGGGCCAGCGCCTGGGCCTGGCGGCTGTAATCGATCGACTCGCCGAGGATCCGCGCGGACTCCTGGTCGGCATGAAAGCCCATGGAGTTCTCGCTGCTGATGTAGTCCAGCCGCCACATCGCCTTCTTCTGCAGCTCGAACAGCGGCGCGAGCTGCTCGGGGCTCGCCCCGGCTGCGATCGCCTCGCGGATCGCGTCGAGCATGTCGGTCATCGCGCCGCCCGCCCGCTGCATCAGGGCGTCGGTCCGCAGCTGGATCGTCTGGACCTTGTCGAGCAGCTCCTGCTCGGGCACGTTGTGGCATGTCTGACACGAGTTGTTGATGCTCAGAAGCGGACTGCGGACCCAGTGGCTGGAGACCTTCATCGCCCCCTGCCGCTGGTACGGCATGTGGCAATCGGCGCAGCTCACCCCGCTGCGGGCGTGCACGCCCTGGCTCCACAATTCGAACTCGGGGTGCTGGGCCTTGTAGACCGGGGCTCCCGTCTCGCCGTGCTCCCAGTCGTAGAACGGCGTGCCGTCGGGGAACCTGTGCTCGTCGTAGTGCTGTTCGATCTGCTCGACCTTCAAGCCGTTGCTCCACGGATAAAAGAGCGTCTCCTTCGATGCGCAGTAGTACTCGACGTGGCACTGGGCGCATACGAAGGTCCGCATTTCCTGGCGGCCGGCATCGACGTTGGGGTCGTAGTCGCGGCCGCGGTCCCCCTCGCGCCACCGCTCGATGCTCGGCAGGTGCGGAACCGGCTCATCGCTGCGGGCCAGTGCGGCGATGCCCCGGATGAAACCGGGCCGGGTAACCCGGCTGGCCATCGTGTCCGGGTCGTGGCAGTCGATGCAGCTGACCGGATGGGCCTCGCCCATGACCATCGCCTCGCCTTCCCTCGGCTCCGGCGGCAACTCGGGCACATTGGCGGGCGTGGGGGCCTCGATGGCCGAACCGCCGGGAAACAGCGGCACGTTCTCACCGGGCGTACCGTCAGGGGTCTTGAGCAGTTCGGCGTGCGCGTCGGCGTAGTCCATCAGGCTGACGATCTCAAAGCCCTTCATCACGGCCGGCCAGTTGAACCCGGCCGCCAGCGCCTCGGCATCGGCGGGCTCGCCCATCGCATCGAGTCCCATCCTGCGGTAGGTCGGGATGACCGATGCATGGCAGTGCAGGCACGCCCCGACCTGCTTGCGCCTGGTCACCCGTTCGGTCACCTCCTGGTCGTAGAGCATATACGCGTGGCCGCGCCGCTCGCGATAGTCGATGCTGAAGGCGTAGCCGGCATACAGCCGCCGCAGCCACGGGTCCTGCTCCAGTTTGCTCTCGGGCATCGCGCTGGAGCCGCCGTACTGCGTCTGCGTGACGTCGACGGTGCGGCGGTACGTGTCGAACTGGTGCGGCCAGTTGATCCCCCACGGGACCGGGTCGGTCGAGACCTCGTCCACCTCGACCAGCCGGACAAACGGCACCCGCGCCTCCTGCTGATGCTCGAAGATCGTCACCAGCAGCGCCGTCACGCCGAATGTCACAACCGCCACGATAACCAGCAGGACCGACGGCAGCAGCCAGCGGCGGCCGCCGGAATCCGGCTGCGGGCCTGCAGGCTGGTCGGGGCGGGCGGGGCGATCCGGATCGGGTCTGTCTGCCGTCATCTGCTATGGCTCCATCTCTTGCGGGTTATTCGCGTGTAACCACGCCCGGCGGCACGTGTGAGGCCCGCCGCTGGGCATGGCCCACGTCGCCGTGGCACCGCGCGCACCAGAGCATGTCGCCGCCGGGCTCGGCCGGCAACATCTGGTGCACGAAATCCGCATGACAATACAGGCAGGCGCCTTGTGTCACCCGCCGGTTGCGTGGCTTGATCTGGATGGGTTCGTGGAAGTTCTCGAGCGTGAACGCCAGCGAGTGGAAGAATCCGTTGTCCGACTTGGTCACCCACTTGCCCACGAAATCGTGCGGCAGGTGACAGTCGTTGCAGGTGGCTACGTTCCGGTGGCTGCTCTTGAGCCAGGCGTCATAGTGGTCGTCCATGACGTGGCAGTTGGCGCAGGCGGCCGGATCGTTGCTCAGGTAGCTGGCGCCTTTGGCATACCCGAAGGTGAAAGCGCCGACGCCCCCGAGCGCGCCGAGCACCGCGGCCATCAGGTAGGGAAATGCACCCGAGCCGACGAAGGCCCGCGCGGACCAGCGTCTTGCCTGCGGCCTGCCCGCCGAACCGACTGGATTGCGATGTCCGCCATCTGCGATCACAAACGACTCCCAGCATGAATGGGATCCACGATACGCTATGCCATGGTAGGCAATATAGTTGCGTCAGGCAACGGGAGCCGCGGCAGCGCACCAAAGGGCGCCAGCAGACGCCGACGCGCATAGACTCCCATCAGGGGAAATGCGGGCGGCACCGCGCAATGCATTGATGTCACATTCAGCCTGCCTGCTTGCGGGCAGCGTCCGTCGATCCGCGTGATCCGCTGCCTCTGCGATGTTTCCGCTCTAGACTCCCATTAGGGGAAACGCGCGGTGCGGCGCGTCCAAAAGCAACGGACAGGAGGCAGCGGATGGCCAACGACGGCGTTTTGCGGCGACTGTACCATTCCTTTCGCCAGCCGCTGCGGGTGCTGGCGCAACCGGTCAGCAGCGACCGTGGCCGCGGCTGGATCATGATCCAGCCCTACCGCGGCTTCGGCAGCAGGAACCAGGCGCTGCTGATGGGACGCGTCTTTCGTCTGCCGCCGGGCGGCCGGCATCTTACCGAAGGCGGCCTGGTCCGCGACGTGGTGGACATCGTCCGCCGGTCGATGCGCTGGGGGATCGCCCACAGCACGGTCGTCGCCCGTTTCTACGGCGCGCAGGAGGAGGTCCGTACGGACCGGGCGGGCTACTTTTGTGTCCGCATCCGCCCGGGCACCACCCCGCCGGCCGACCGCCTCTGGCACGAGACGCAGCTGGAACTGCCTTGGCACACCGACGAGCCGATTACCGCTACGGGCTTGGTCTACATCCCCCCGCCGGCCAGCCGGTCGGTGGTCATCAGCGACATCGACGACACGGTCGTGTTCACCGGCGTGGCCAACAAGGTGCTGATGCTCTGGCGGCTCTTTTTCCAGGGGCCGCGCAGCCGGATCGCCTTTCCGGGGGTCTCGGCCCTGTACCGCGCCCTGCACGGCGGACCGGGCGGCGATCAGGATAACCCCATGCTCTACGTGAGCCGCGGGCCCTGGGCGATCTACGAGCTGCTGGACGAGTTTTTCCGCCTGCACGAGATCCCTGTCGGGCCGGTGCTGTTCCTGCGACAATGGGGCCTGACGCCCCAGAGCCCTCTGCCCCGTCGCCAGCACCACTTCAAACGAGACCTGATCCGCACGATGCTCGACGTGTACAACGACCGGCCGGTCGTGCTGATCGGCGACAGCGGCCAGAAGGACCCGGAGATCTACGCAAGGATCGTCCGCGAGCACCCAGGGCGGGTCCGGGCGGTCTACATCCGCAACGTCAGTCGCAAACCGGATCGTGTCCGGGCGATCGAGGATCTGGCCGCGCGGGTCGCCGAAGCGGATAGTGCGCTGGTGCTGGCGTCGGACAGTTTCGCGATGGCCGCCGACGCCGCCGAGCGGGGCCTGATCAGCCCCGACGTCCTGACCGAGGTGCTCGCCGAACGCGAGGCCGAGAAGGGCGCCCCCGCCCTGAAGGCCACGCGAAGGATCCGCCCCGCGGACGCCGCCGCCACCCGCGAGGCCATCGGCCGCGGGGAACTGGACAAGGCCCTGGCCGAACCGACCGAGGGCGAGACCCCGCCCAACGTCGTGGTCGAGCCGCAGCGCAAGGAGCCCGAGCAACAGCCTCCCGACGCCAATCGGCCAAACGAGCGTCAGGTCTAAGGGAAGATTTCCTTTCCGCCGTCATCCCGGCCGCAGTGGTTGTCATCCTGAACGAAGTGAAGGAACTCTACCTCTTGGTGCTCTGTCCGCTTGCGTTTTGTGCCCTCCCCGTCCGCCGTTGGCATGGAAATTGCTGCAACTCCTCCCCTGTGTGGTAAGGCAGTGCCGGCCCCTTGCAGGCAGCCGGAAAACCGCGTTTTCAGTGATTCGCGGTCCTTACGAGACGGGAGGATGTTGACTATGAGAAACATCCATGTTGCCTTTTTGCCACTTGCGGCGGTCTGATCGACGGGCAGGCCAACTACGGCTTCCGCATGTATGGCCAAGGCCAGAACGTGATTATCGCCAGCGAATATACCGATGACCCGACGCTGCGGCCCGAGCTGGTGCTCGACGTGACCTACGTCCCCGAGTCGGCCACGCCGGGGCTGCTGACGCAGGGCGGGCTTTGCCTGCTGCTGCGTCGCCGCCGGGCGTAGCGGTTTGAACGATACCCTGTCTGTTAGCAGCGACCCCGCGACGGCGTGAACCGTCGCGGGGCTGCTGTTTGTATGGGCGGATCAGTAGACCAGGTCGCGGAACCCGCGCACGCAGTGCAGCGTGACCAGGTTGACGTCGTGCGGGCTGGCGGCGCGCTCGTCGCCCGAGCGGCTGAGGACCAGCAGGTCGTCGCCGTCGAATGCCATGCTCGCGTAGTGCCGCGAGTGCAGGTCGCCTTCGCCGGCGTCGACCAGGCCGGCGAAGCACCAGTCGATGCAGTTCTTCGAAAAGTGCAGGGCCAGCCGACGACGCTCGTTGTCCGCCATGAGGTACCTCGTTGCGGCCAGGCGGTCCGGGCGGGTCATGCTGTCGGTTGCCTGGGTCGAGACCAGCCAGTAGAGCCGGTCCGTCTCGTCGTAGAGGATGTGGAATTTCATCTGCCCGCCGGGAAACGGCACGTAGAGCATCTTCCGACCGGATGGCGCCGTCTCCAGCATCGTTTGCATCGAGTCGTCCTCCTGCTGCACGACCTTGGCGATGCAGGCCAGGTTGGTGCGGCCGGTGTGAGCACGGGCGAATAGGTGAAAGGTCATCCCGGCCGGGTCGTACCAGAGGTGGTCCGGGTCGGTGATCTGTACGACGTTGGTCTCGAGCCAGCCGATCGGCGCGAAGGAGCGTTTTGGGATGTCACGGTACGGCTCGGGGTACGTCGCCGGATAGAACGGCACGCCGAAGTAGTTCAGGTCCCGGTCCGTCACGGCATCGACGAAGGAGAGCTCCGAGGCGAAGGTCCAACTGGCGGCTTGCGTGAGGTCGTCGTCGATCCGGGCCCGCATCAGTACGGGGGCGAGCTCCGAGACCGGCCAGCCGCGAGCCCGGAAATGGCAGCGCCTTTCCATGACCAGGTAGACGCAGCCGCCGGCATACCAGACGTTGGCGGGGGCCTGGTGCCACGCTTGCCCGGTCGTCAGGTAAGACGGCTCGCCCCAGGTCGTCCCGCCGTCGTCCGAGCGGATGACCGCCAGGTCGCCGGCGTGTCCCAGGACGTAGAGCGATTGCCCTGCGACAAACGGCCGGGCGTGCTGGAAGGGGAACCGCGTACGGTGTTGCCACGTGCGGCCGCCGTCGTCGGAGGTCAGGACATTGCCGAAGGTGAATGCCCCTTGCCTTTGCTCGCATTTGACGCCCGGCATATCGGCCACACCGGGTCCGCGGAGGTCGTAAGTCATGATCAGCCGACCGCTGTCCAGGCGGCAGATGCCCGGGCTGCCCGGATAGATGGTGACCGGGTCGGGCGACGAGTACACGACCTGGCAGGGGGCCGCCAGGGGGGTGACGCGGGGCATGTTGTTCTCCTTCAGCCAGTGGCAAAGGGGCATACGCAGGTCGACCGGTCTGGCCGCGAAGCCCCAGGCTGCCGTTGCCGCCTGAACTCCGGCATGCTACCTTGTCCGGCGTCATGATCCAACCTTCCGCCATTATTGCCCAGCGCGACCGCATTCTAGACCGAATGTGCGAGTACTTCATGCATCGGCCTGGCGTGCTCGCGATGTTCCTTCGGGGCTCGATGGCGGCAGGGACGGCTGGCAATGGACGGTTGAGAGGGAGTCAATGATGGACGCACCCATGTCAGCGACAACATATCGGCCGCGCTACCACTTTTCGCCCGCGGTCGGCTGGCTCAACGACCCGAACGGCCTGGTGTGGCACGACGGCGAATACCACCTGTTCTACCAGTGGTATCCACGGATCGACGTCGATGTCAGCGGCATGTGCTGGCAGCATGCGGTCAGCGAGGACCTGGTCCACTGGGAGCATCTGCCGATCGCCCTGGAGCCGGATGCCTTCGGGGCGATCTGGTCCGGCAGTGTCGTGGTGGACCGCGCCAACACGTCGGGGTTGTTCGACGGCAACGGCGGACTGGTCGCCGTGTTTACGCACCACGACCCGGCCAGCAGCGCGGAGCGTCAGAGTCTTGCCTTCAGTGCCGATCGCGGCCGGACCTGGACGAAATACGCCGGCAACCCGGTGCTCGGGGGGGCGGACGACCGGGACTTTCGCGACCCGAAGGTCTTCTGGCACGAGGGCAGCCGGCGGTGGATCATGGTGGTGGGCGTGCGGCACCGCCTGTTCGCCTCGAGCGATCTGAAGAAATGGGATCTGCTCGGGCCGACCGGGTTTTCCAGCGAATGTCCGGACTTGTTTCCCCTCCGGCTCGAAGGGGAGGCGGCGTGCAAATGGGTCCTGAGCCTGGGGGGGCGGGACGTGGTGGTCGGGGAGTTCGACGGGCAGACGTTCCGCCCGGAGACGGACAAACTGCGCGTCGACTGGGGCATGGATTTCTACGCCGCCCAGAGCTGGGATAACGCGCCCGACAGGCGCCGCATCTGGATCGGCTGGCTCAATAACTGGGAGTATGCCGCAAAGGTGCCGGACTTCGGGGCGCGGGGGCTGATGAGCGTGCCCCGGGAACTGGCCCTGCGTCGCACGGCCGGGGGACGCCTGGTGCTGGTGCAAAGGCCGATAGCGGAATGCACTTGCCTGCGGGCCGGGGTGGTAACCGGTACGCCCGAGGGTGTGGACGACCGCGACCCCGTCGGCCGGGGCGACGCCGTGGAGATCATGGCGACCATCGTCCCGGCGGCCGGTGACCGATGCGGGTTCCGGGTGCGGGCGTCTGGGCGCAACGAGACGCTGATCGGTTATGACGCGGCGGAGGGAGCCGTGTTCATCGATCGGCAGCGGTCGGGCAATCCCGTGACCGGGGGGCGTTTCGTCGCACCACTGCCGCTGGACGGCCGGAAACTGAACCTGCGGATCTTCGTCGACCGCTGCAGCGTGGAGATTTTCTGCAACGACGGGCAGGTTGTTTTCAGCAGCCTGATCTTCCCGGACTTCGACAGCCAGGCCTTGCAGTGGTTCTCCGAGAGTGGCAAGTCGGGCGTCGAGCAGATGACGGTTTACAGGATGGCTGGCATCCAGCAGGGGGCGTCCCGGTGAGGCTGCCAGCAGGATGCGGGCCGGCCAGGTGTCCGGCGGATCACGTCCGGGAGAGATGAGCATGGCAGCAAGCAAGGATGTGACGGTCGTGCAGGACCTGGCGAAACAGGTGGCCGAGATCGCGACCAAACCGGTCCAGGACGAGCGCCGCAAACTGTGGCGGCGGCACAACAGCCTCCAGCGGACCCGGCCACTGGTCCTGTCGCTGGGGGCGCCGTGGCACGTCGAGGTGATGCCGGACGGCGACCTGCAGTGCCTGGACCCGTTCTGGCGAGGGTTGGAACACGGGCTGCGGCTGGCGATCCTGCAGGACCGGCTCGACGACGACACCGTCATCGAACCGTGGATTACCGTACAGGCGGTCTACAGACACCCCGTCTCCGCCGAGTGCCGCTGGGGCCCGCCGATCCGCTTTTCCGAAAAGACCGAGGCCCGCGGCTCGTTCGCGTTCCGGCCGAGCATCGTCGACGAGGCCGATTTCGACAAACTGGTCATGCCCCGCCACGAGATCGACGAGGAAGCGACCCGGCGCAAGTACGAGCAGACCTGCGACGCCCTCGGCGACACTCTCAGCGTCCAGCTCGACCGCGGGCCGTTCTATCGCAGCTGGTGTGCCGACATCTCGACCGACGTCGTCCGGCTGCTGGGGCTCGAACAGTTCATGATGTACATGCTCGACCGGCCGGAGTGGTTGCATCGGGTCCTGGCGTTCATGCGCGACGGCGTGCTGGCCACGCACGAACAGGCCGAGCGGGCCGGCGACTGGCGGCTGTTCCATCATGCCAACCAGGCGGTGCCGTATGCGAAGGAATTGGCGGATCCGGCGGTTGACGATCGAGCCATGAAGCGTTCGGACCTCTGGTTCTTCTGTGCCAGCCAGGAGACCACGTGCGTCTCTCCGGCGATGTTCGACGAGTTCATGCTGCAGTACCAGCAGCCGATTATGGATCAGTTCGGGCTGACCGCCTATGGCTGTTGCGAAGATCTGACCCGCAAGATCCCGCTGCTCAGGCGGATCAGGAACCTGCGGCGGATCAGCGTGACGCCCTGGGCGGACCTCGGCTGCTGTGCCGAGCAGATCGGTGCCGACTACGTCCTGTCCTGGCGGCCCAACCCGTCCGAGGTCGTGTGCACGGGCTTCGACCGCCGGCGGGTCGAGCGGCTCACGCGCGAGGCCCTGGCGACCTGCCGCGGCTGCCACGTGGACATCACGCTGAAGGACATCGAGACGCTGCCGGACGGTTTCGAGAGCCTCGTGGCGTGCGTGCGGACGATCAAGCAGGTCGCGCAGGAGGCATGATCGCGTGACAACATGACAATGTGACAACGTGACAACGTGACGAAGTGAACGGCCTGCCGACGACGGCGATAGCTTTGGAGTGCGGCGCCGCAGACGCCGCTTTCACTCAAGCCTGCCATCGGTTGCCCGCCTGCAAACCGGCGGGGACCATCGGCGGCGATTATGGACTGCGGCGGCAACGATGCCGCTTTCAATCAAACCGGGCGGACTACGGCTGATCAACATCAGGCGGCCAGATGACCAGATCTGATTTCCTGCTGCAACCCTCATCGGTGCCGGCGGGGCCGACGGAGTACAACCGCAGTTCGTCATCTTTGACCCTGTACTTGATCTCTTGCCGCGGTGCATAGGGATCACGGGTGTTCAAATCAGGGGACGCTTTGAGCAGGGCCGTCAGCGACTCCGGCCAACGTTTGTGCTCGCAGCGGTATTCCGCAGCGGCCAGCAGTATGTGCAGGCCGCGTCGTTGTGCCTCGGCATGGGTTACCTCGCTCACGGAATGAGAGTCGTCGGACGCCAGGAACTCCGCGGCAAATGGCGAGGTCGCCTGCAGTTGCCTGCACAACTCTTCGATACGGGCCGCCGGGTGGGCGCGTTCGGGGTGTTGCAGACATTCGTATACCTGCTGCGAATAGCTGCGGACTGCGGCCACAGCCCTGTCTGCCCTGGCATCCTGGATGAGCGACGTATCCAATGGCGGCATAATCATCTCGAGGTAATGTCGCATCATCCACTTGCTGAAGCGGTTGCTTCCGGGGAGGACCCATCGCTGCGTGTTATCCAGCCCGAAAGCCTGCTCGAGCGACAGACTGGATCCCAGCAACTGGCGAAGGTCGGCGTGATCGGTCTGCCGCAGGTGCCTGCGGAATTCACCGATCTGCTGCGCATCCAGCAGAGAGCCGGCAAGACAATGGGGGGCCAACCCGTACACGTCTTGACGGATCTGAATCGCGACGAGCTGCTGAATCAGCGGCATCGGTACTTCAGGGTAACTCAATTGCTTTGCCTGCGTCAGCACAATCCGCATCGCGTCAACCGGTCCGGTCGTGGCATCAGGCTTTGCGGCCAGGCCATCTGCAAGCAAGAGCTTGCAGGCTTGCTTTGCATACGATAAATGCGGGACCAGCATCAGGACCATCGCGGGCATGTCGGGAGGCGGCACGGCCGCGAAGAGGTCCTTTCCGGCCGTCTTCGCCAATGCCTGCAGGGCTGGTCGGGCGTGCCTCACCGCCTGCGCCAGATCCGGGTATTCATCTGCTGTCCACCTGTGCGGGGATGCCAGGAGCCTATCCAGTTGTTCTGCCGCAGCAGCGGACAGGCTGCGGAATCCGGTCGCCTCATCACCCGGGCCGGTGAAGAACGACCTGTGGGTTTCATAGGCATTGCGATCCTGGAGAGGGCGGAGCAGATCCCGGTACCAGGCGATGTAATCAACCGGCTTGCCCATCAGGTTCGGTGCGGGGACCGCCTCAGGCGCGACGTCTGCGGACAAATGGCACGCAAGTACGAGGGGAACCAGGCACAAGCACCATCTGGACAGTTGGACTCTGTGATGCATCGCTCGCCTCCGGCGCCATGGTTTGGGGGCTTGTGCGAATACGAACATACCCTCTATTGTGGTCCGTGTCAGCTTCTCTTTCATCTCGGGGTGGCAGATCCTGCCCGCTTTCGCTGTGGATGATCCGGGCTACTCGCGCATTCGGAGAATTCCATGGCCGGGAACAGCCCCTGCCATGGCACCCGGCACCTGAACAGTCACAGCCCCAGCATCTTCGCCGCATTGCCGCCGAGGATGGCGTCGATCTGTTCCCTGGGCAGATCGAGCATCCGCAGTAGATTCAGCTGGTCGATCGGATGCGTCCAGGGCCAGTCCGTGCCGAACAGCACCCGCTCGGGGCCGTGGGCGCGGATCAGGTCGAGTGTGGCGGCGAGACCCAGGATGCTGACGCTCATCGACGTCTCCAGCCACACGTCGCGGCCGGCGAGGTGCTCGCGGACGGCCGGCCACTGCAGCCAGGCGCCCAGGTGGGTGCATATGAGTCTCAGATTCTTGTGGCGGTCGATGACGCGGACGATGCGGTCGACGTCGGCGCTGCGGTCGCCGGGAAAGGCGATGTCGTCGCCGCAGTGCATCTCCAGCAGCAGGCCCGTCTCGGCCAGCGCGGCGTAGATCGGGTCCATCCGCGGCTCGTCGATCTTGAAGCCCTGGTACATCGGGTGGAGCTTGATGCCGCGGAAACCCGCCTCGGCGATGCGGGCGAGCCAGTCGATCGCGTCGGCCGCATCCGGGTGGATCGATGGGAAGGGGATGATCCGCGGCGACCGGATCTGGCACGACCAGTCGAAGATCGGCTGGATCTGCGAGGGCTTGGTCGCGATGTTGCAGATGACCGAGGCGTCGACGCCGGCGGCGTCCATGGACTGCAGGACGTTGCCGATGGTGCCGTCGCCGAGGCCTTTCCAGTCGATGGGGCCCTCCAGGGCCTCCATCGCCCGCGCCGCGAGGCTGTCCGGGAACGCGTGTACGTGAATGTCGATGATCGGTGGCATGGCGACAGTATGCGGTCCAGGCAGGTCTGCTGCAAGTGGTTGGCCGGGTTCCGTGCTGGGGGTACGATAGGCATCCATACCGGTTCTGCTGCCCCTTGAACAGGAGGCCTGGCCATGTCGCTGCCGCGGATGTACACCGAGTTCGCCGAATACTGCCAGTTGATCAACCCCCGCGAGGACTACGCCGACGAGGCCCCGCAGTGGGCCGCAGTCCTGCGCAAGCACCTCGGCGCCGGCCGGCACGAGATCCTGGAACTGGGTGTTGGCGGGGGCAACAACCTCTCCTACCTGGTCGACGAGTTCCAGGCGACGGCGGTGGACCTCTCGCCCGAGATGCTTGCCCAGGCCGCGAAGCTGATGCCGCAGGTGGAGTTGCTCGTGGGCGACATGCGGACGGTCCGGCTTGGCCGGACGTTTCGGGCGGTGCTGATCCACGACGCCATCGACTACATGACCAGCGAGCAGGACCTGCGCGCGACATTCGCGACCGCCGCAGAGCACCTGGACATCGGGGGCGTGCTCGTGACGAGCCCGGACTTCTACAGTGAGACCTTTCGCGGCCCGATCGCCAGCTGCGCGACCAACGCCGCGGGCGCGGTCTCCTTTACGAACATGGAGTACATGTACGATCCGGATTCCTGCGACACGACCATGGATGTGCTGAGCTGGTACCTCCTGAACGAAAGCGGCCGGTTGCGGGTCGAACATGACCGCCACGTGTATGGCCTGTTCTCGATGGAGACGTGGCTGCGTCTGATGGGCGAAGCCGGGTTCGCGGTGGAGCGGGTTCCCTTTGAGGTCGGCGACCCTGTGCGCGAAACGTACCTGCTGGTGGGGGTCCTGAAAAACAGACCGGGCGGCCCGTCTTGACAGGCCGCCCGGTCCTGGGAATTTGGCCAGCTCGCCGTGGCGCACTTCCGGATCGGTCGTCCCTGACCCCGGTGGCAACTGGCCTGCGATCGGACCGTTACAGGTCCTGGGGACGAAGGGTCTTGCGCTTGTTGGCCTCGGTGCGGCCAACGGCCTTGTCGAGCACGGAGATGATCGTCTGATTGAGCGCTTCGACCACATCACCGCTCATGTTGACGTCCTTTCCGCGGACGTACTGACGGACCTTGCTCGCCACGACGAGGTTGCCGAGGTCAGCGGCAGGGGCCTTTGCCTTCTTGCCACCGGCTGCCTTGGTCTTCTTCGCGGCTTTCGCTGCTTTCTTCGCTTTGGCCATATGGAATGCCTCCTTTTGCCAGATTCGGCCTAGGGACCATCACGACTGTTATAGGCCTTAACTGCAGGATTCTATCTCGATCCTTGTGGTCACGCAAGCGCAAAACCACAAAATATAGGGGGTAGGGGCCGGTTTCTGGCCAAATACGAGGCCTGCGTCGCGGCGCGACGCGCCTTGCGTGTGCCATGAGGCACGGGGGGCGAACGTGCCGAAACCGGGTAAATACCCGAAACCACGCGATTTGCGGTCGTTTCGGCATGGTCCGCAGCTTCGGTTCGAGGTCTGCCGGCGAACCAATCAAAATCGGCCCGCAGGCCCCGTAGACGCCAGAAAAAAGCGTTCTGGCAGGTGAATCGGGGCGCGAAAACGGCGTTGCGCGGGCCGCTGGAGCCGTCCATATGCCGAAATTCGCGCTTTTTCGAGGGCGGCGCATGGATGCCTTGGCGATCTTTGGCGGCCGTTACTTAAGGCGGCAGGTGGGCGTGCCGAAGATTCTGTTGCTCATGCCGGCCTGCGGACGGGAGTGTTCGAGGCGAGGCTTGGGCACGAGATTGGGTTTTGGGTCGAATTGAAACGGGATTGGAGTCCGTCGGGGGACAACCAGGAGGAATCATGGACGTTCGCTACATCAACCCCTTCATCAGGGCCATCAAGAATGTGTTCTCGACGATGCTCAAGGTCGAAGTCGACGTGCAGAAGCCGCACGTCAAGACCGATGGCACGGCTTGTGCGGACGTCAGCGGCGTGATCGGTTTCACCGGCGACGCGACCGGGTGCGTGGTACTGTCGTTCCCCAGCGTTGTCGCCTGCAAGGCAGCCAGCACCTTCGCTGGCATGAACATCACGCTGGAGAGCCCGGACCTGGTCGATGCGATCGGGGAACTGGCCAACATGGTGGCCGGAAACGCCAAGAAGGACTTCGAAGGGGCGGACATCAGCATCTCCCTGCCCAGCGTGGTGATCGGCAGCGATCACACGATCGGCCAGAGCCGTCAGGTGCCGCGACTGGTCATCCCGTGTGCCAGTCCGCTGGGGCAGTTCTACGTGGAAGTGGCAATGAAGGTTGAGAAGCCCGTCGTGGTTGCAGAAGGAGCTTCTGTATGAAGATCATGCTCGTAGACGACTCCCGAACGATCCGGAACATTCAGAAGAATGTCCTGGGGCAGCTCGGGTACAACGAGATCCTCGAGGCCGGCGACGGCGTCGAGGCCCTGGGCATCCTCAAGCAGGATCGCCCGGACCTGATGCTCGTCGACTGGAACATGCCCAACATGGACGGTCTGAGCCTGATCAAGGCGGTCCGCGAGACCGACAAGGACCTGCCCATCATCATGTGCACGACCGAAGCGGAAAAGACCCGCGTGCTCGAGGCGCTCAAGGCCGGCGTGAACAACTACGTCGTCAAGCCGTTCACCGCCGAGACGATGGCGGAAAAGATCGAGCAGACCCTCGCCAAGATCGGGGCCAAGGCCTGATCGAGCCCGGATGCGGGCGGGGACCATGGACAAAAATACCGTCGGGCAGGCCGTACGGGAGGGACGGCCTGTCCGGCGGCTGTATGCGCTTACGACTCGAACGGGGCCTGCAGGTCCTTCATCCGCGACTGGATCCGGTCGCGCAGCTCGGCGGCCTTCTCGAACTGCTCGGCCTCGATGGCCTCGCTCAGCTGCTCGCCAAGGGTCTTGGCGATGGAGAACTCCTTGCGGATCTGCTCGGCGAGGCGGACGAGCCGGCCGGCGGTCGGGTCGCGGCGCATTGCGTCGGAGTCGCCGTGGTCGTCGTAGACCTGTTTGAGACGGTCGAGGCCGGCCTGGATCGCGCTGAGGGCCTCTTCCGGCTGGTCCCGGCAAATCCAGTACTGGGTCGCCGCGAGGATGCGATGCCCCATGACGAAAGCCCGGTACTGCTCGTGGCCATCCACAAATTCGGGCTCGGGATGGTGGCGCCGGATGAAATCCATGATCCGCAGGTTGTGGTCGGCGTCGCGGACCGCGCGGGTGTAATCCTGCGCCGCCTGGTCCATCGCCTGCTCGCGGCGCTCCGCCTCGGCCAGGGCCAGAAGGGCCACGCGACGATGGTAATACTGCATGATCTCGCGATCGATCTCGTACCACTGCTCGGCGCTGAGCTCTTGATGTTGACCTTCCACAAGGTCCCGCATCGCGTCCAGGGTGGTATCGAACCCCTGGTACCGCTGCCCGTCCGGCCGGCCGTCGGGATCGAGCTGCAGCACGCCCATCGGGATCCGCAGCTGGATCTGCCGGGCGCCGTCGACACCGGTGATGTACCGGGCCGTCACGGCGGCGGGCTCCAGTCGCCACGAGTCGAGGATCGGTGCCAGGTCTCGTTCGTCCCCGACGGGCATTTCTTCCGGATTCGTCTCGTCGCCGTCCATCATCATGGGGCTTCTCCTGCTGTCTTCGTTTCCGTGTGACCCTTATCGGCCGGATGGTGCCGGCCGCCGTCGGCCGGCGGGACCGGGTCATAGCCCCAGCCCCCGCCCGGCCGGCACCGCATGATCCTGCCCAGGCCCATCCACGAACCTCGCAGCGGGCCGTGCACCTTGACCGCCTCGATGAAGTATTCGCTGCAGCCGGGGACGTAACGGCAGCTGCCTGCCAGCAGCGGGCGCAGCAGCACCTGGTAGCATCGCACGCCGGCGATCAGGAAGGTGACTGTCCAGCGTCTTATCGTCTGCAAAATCGACTCATCTCCGTTTTCGACACTGCCGCGGCCTTGTCACCGCGACGTCGTGGTGGCAAGGTCGCAGCGCCATGCATCCGACGACTTCTTTCGCCCTTGGCGGGGCTTTGGCGGGCGCTGCCCGCCCTGCATGGTCTACCGCTCCCTCACGGTCGCGGCTCGTTCCCGTGTGCGTCCGGAAGCCTTGTCCATCCGCGGGGGTAACGACACCCTCGCTTACGCTTCGGGCTCCTTCCCGCAGGACCGAAACGTCTTGCGTCCCAACGGGCAACTCGCGCAACTGGCTGCCCAGTGAGTCCTCACGTATTATAGGGGGCGAGATGTTTTCATTGCGAATCACAGAACATTGCCGGCAGACGGCCGCCCGGACGGGCTGGCTCTCGACCCCGCATGGCCCGATCCAGACGCCGGCGTTCATGCCGGTGGGGACCCGCGGGGCGATCAAGGGAGTTACCGTCCGGCAGCTGGTCGAGACGGGCGCCGAGATCATGCTGGCCAACACCTACCACATGGCGCTGCGCCCGGGGGAGCAGGTCGTCGAGAAACTCGGCGGGCTGCACCGGTTCACCGGCTGGGACGGCCCGATCCTGACCGACAGCGGGGGCTTTCAGGTCTTTTCGCTGGCCGAGCTGCGGCGGGTGGACGATTCCGGGGCGACGTTCCGCTCGCCGATCGATGGGTCGTGGCTGCGGCTGACGCCGCCGCGGGCGGTCGAGATCCAGAATCGCCTCGGGGCCGACATCATCATGGTGCTGGACGTCTGTCCGCCGGCTTGCGCCTCGACCCGCGAGATGATCGCGGCGGTCAGGCGGACGCTGGTCTGGGCGGGGCAGTGCCAGGACGCGCACCGGCGGGACGAGCAGGCGCTGTTTGCAATCGTCCAGGGTGGCCTCGACGACGACCTGCGCTACAACTGTCTGCGGCGGCTGGTCGCGATGGACTTTCCGGGCTACGCGATCGGCGGGTTATCGGTCGGTGAGCCGCCCGCCCAGATGCACCGGATCCTGCAGTGGCTCGGACCGGCGCTCCCGGCCGGCAAGCCGCGGTACCTGATGGGGGTCGGCCGGCCGATCGATATCGTCGAGGCGGTCGCCTGCGGCATCGACATGTTCGACTGCGTGATGCCGACGCGCAACGGGCGCAACGGGTACGCGTTCACCTCGGCGGGTCCGGTGCGGCTGAAGAACCGGCAGTGGATGGAGGCGGACGAACCGCTCGACGGCGCGTGTGGGTGCTACACGTGCCGCCGGTTCAGCAAGGGGTACCTGCGGCATCTGATCATCGCCGGAGAAATGCTGGGGCCGATCCTGGTATCTCTGCACAATTTGCATTATTATCAGGAACTGATGGCGAGAATTCGTCGGGCGATCCGGTCGGGCTGTTTCGGCGAGTGGGTCGCCCGGTTTCGACAGAGCCCCGAGGCCCGCAGCGGCCCGGGCGACTCGAAATGCGTACAGGAATGACGAGGACACAAGATGCTCGACCCGGTGATGACGTTTCTCGGCGTGACGGACCTGCTGGCGCAAACCTTGGCGGCGCAGCCTCCTGCCGGCAACGGTGGTGGCGGTGCGGGGCCTACCGGCATCTCCACGCTCCTGTTGATCGTGGCGTTTATCGGAATTTTCTACTTCGTGATGTTCCGCGACCAGCGGAAAAAGCAGAAGCTGCGGCGAGAAATGCTCGATGCGGTCAAGAAGGGCGACAAGGTGTTGACAATCGGAGGCGTAATTGGAACCATTGTCGGCATGAAGGACAACGAGGTGACCATCAAGGTCGATGAGGCCTCCAACACGAAGATGACTTTTGTCCGCAGTGCCGTCGACCGGGTCCTTTCCGGTCAGGAAGAAGCATAAGACGATGTTGCGCAGCAGCCATCCGTTTGCACCGATCCGCCTGCCGGCGGGTCTTGCCGGCCGCTTCTCGGGCGCGGGCCTCGGTGCCCGCAGCCTGGCGGTGGTGCTGGCTGTTGCGCTGTTCGGTGTGCAGGCCCTCCAGCCGATGATCGGGCTGGTCGAGGTGACCCGTCTCGCTCACGGCGACAAGGTGGACCAGGTCGATCGGGACGCGGCGCCCGCAATGCCCGAAACGGTTGTTGTGACCGTCCGGGCGTGGCACTGGCACGAGCCCGGGGCGATCTCGGCGGCCTTTGTCATACAGCCCGGTATCAGCACCTCGGCGGCGGGCAGTGCCCAAGCCGGGGCTGCTTGGTTGCCTGCGCACCAGCCATCGCCGCCCGCGGCGATGGCTGTACCCCCCAGCCGGCCCGGTTCGGCGGACATTCTCCGCGCGGATGCCCGGGTCGATCACTCCTTGCGCCTGGCATGGTGCCGACAGATCAGTCGTACCGGCCCGCCTGCGGCATAGCCGTTTCCTTTCGATGAGATGAGATGTCTGTTTTGAACCTCCGTGGTTTCCCGACGGCTTAATGCCCGGCTGCTTTCGGGCCGATACGGTCGGTAACCCTGCGGTGATAGGGTCACAACAAAAAAGAGGATAACCGAATGAACAGAGGGAACTTGTGGTTGAAGCTCGCCGGCGTGGCGCTGCTGTGCTTGTTGTTCGGCTTCTACGTGTACAGCAAGCCGCTCAAGCTAGGTATCGACCTGGATGGCGGCTACAGTCTGCTGTACGAGATCGACGAGTCCGGGCTGAACCAGGCGGAGAAGGCGGACCTGGCCGAACGGGTCATCAAGGTCCTGAAAAAGCGTGTCGACCCGGAGAGCGTCCGCAATCTGGTATGGCGGCCGATCGGGACGAATCGCCTCGAGATCCAGATGCCGCGGCCCAGCGACCAGGTCATGGCGCAGCGGGAGCAGTTCGATGAGGCCTTCGCGGCCCTCGAGCAGACGAACGTCGGCGTGGGCGACCTGTATGACATCATGGCCCTGCAGGGCGAGGCCCGCGAGCAGGCCCTGGAAAAGGTGGTGGCATACGCGCCCCAGCGCGAGCAGATCGTCCCTGAGCTCGTGCAGGCGTACGACGCGCTGATGCAGGCCCGCCAGGCGGGCGACGCGGCCGCCAGCGATGCGGCCCAGGCCCGGCTGGACGCGGCCATCGACAAGATGCTGGACACGAACTTCCCGATCCAAAGGCTGATGGACGCCCTGGAGATCGGTGGCGGGCACAGGGACCGCACGATAGCCGCGCTGCTGAAGGAGTACCCGGCACGCCAGCCGCTGGTCGAGAAGCTCAGCGCCGTCTACACGAACTGGGCGTCGGTCAAGAGCGGGCTGGACGACCCGGCCGACCTGCGCCGCCTGCTTCGCGGTGCGGGCGTTCTCGAGTTCCGCATTCTGGTCGAGCCCACCGAGCCGGACGTGCGGCAGTACGTGCAGCAGCTGACCGAGCGCGGGCCGCGGGTGCGGGCCGGCGATCAGTACGGCTGGTTCCTGGTCGCCAATCCCGCGGACTTCCGCGGCGACGGCCGGGTGATCGAGGAGTATGCCGGCAAGTCGTACGTCCTTGCGCACCTGAGCCCGCAGAAGGGTCTGACAACGGGCGGGCGGTATCCGTGGAAGCTGGTCCGTGCCACCCCGCGGTACGACATGCAGAATGCGGGCTTTGCGGTCGACTTCCAGCTGGACGAGTTTGGCGGGCAGCTCTTCAGCGAGCTGAGCAGCCAGAATATCGGCAACCAGCTGGCGATCCTGCTGGACAACGAGGTCATGAGCGCCCCGGTCATCCAGAGCCGCATCGGGGCCAACGGGCAGATCACCGGGCGGTTCAGCATGGAGCAGGCCCAGGAGCTTGCCCAGGTGCTCAACGCCGGTGCCCTGCCGGCCCGGCTGAAAGAGCCGCCGTTGAGCGTGCGGAGCATCGGTTCGACCCTCGGTGAGACCAACCGGATGATGGGTCTGCGGGCCTCGTACATCGGCCTGGCGGCGGTCGTGGTCTTCATGGCGGTCTACTACCTGCTGGGCGGCCTGATCGCCAACCTGGCTGTGATGCTGAACCTGCTGTTCCTGCTGGGGGTCATGGCGGCCTTCGAGGCGACCTTCACGTTGCCCGGTGTGGCCGGTCTGATTTTGTCGGTCGGTATGGCGGTTGACGCCAACGTGCTGATTTTCGAACGCATCCGGGAGGAGTCGGAGCGGGGATCGGCATTGCGGCTGGCGATCAAGAACGGTTACGACCGCGCGTTCTCGACGATTTTCGACGCGAGCGTGACGACGCTGATCACCACGTTCATCCTGTACTACTTCGGCAGCGAAGAGATCAAGGGCTTCGCCCTGACGCTGGGCCTGGGTGTGGCGGCGAGCCTGTTCACCTCGATCTGGGTGACCCGGATCTTCTTCGACCTGCTGGTCAAGTACAACGTGATCAAGAGTCTGCCGATGCTGCGGTTCTTCCGTCGGGTCAACATCGACTGGTGGAGCATGCGGCGCTACTTCGTGCCCGTTTCGGTGGTGCTGGTGGTCTGCAGCCTGGTGCTGTTCTTCTCGCGCAATCCCCAGACGCTGTATGACATCGAGTTTCTGGGCGGCACGAGCGCCCAGATCGAGCTGAAAGAGCCCGGCTCGATGAACGACGACCAGGTCCGCCGCATGGTGACCGATACCAGCGGCGATTCGGCAGTGACCTGGCTGGCCGGGGCGGCCGACGTGGTCGATGCGACCGCGGAAGGCGGCATCCAGCAGATCGGCGCCGGCCTGTTCGAGGTCACCGTGCCCGAAGGTTCGACGCCGGACCTGCACGCCCGCCAGCTCGGCGGTTTCCTCAAGGTGGTCCGCAGCCCGGTGATCGACAATGCTTCGATCGACGAGACGGGGCTTCGGACGGTCCGCGTGGCGACGGCAGCGGCAGATAACGTCACCCCCGACACCATGAAGGGCCTGGTCAGTGCCGCGGCCGCCCACCTGCGTCAGGCGTCCAACAAGATGACCGCCGCGCAGGTCCAGGTCATTCGTGAGAACGAGATGGGCGTGACGCAGGACCAGCTGTTCGAGATCGTCACGACCGAAACCAGCGAGTACGTCGTCCGCGAGGCGATCGTCGCTGTCAGCGAAGACCGGCTCAAGGTCGAGCAGCCCGTCGAGGGCATCGCACGCGTCGACCCGCAGACCAACGTCCCCTACTTCCCCATCGTGGAGAAGGACCTCGGCCGCAACATCGGCGACACGAGCGTGCGCCCGGTGGACGTTCGTGAACACATGGGCGGCGTGGCGCTGGTCATGGAGCACCTGGGCCCGGCCATCACCACGCAGAACCTGGAGCGTCGCCTCAAGGAGATGCGGCTGCAGCCGGACTTCGAGACCTATGCATGGCGGTCGTTCGACGTGATCGGCCTGAATCAGGTCGGCACGGATGAAGAGGGCAACCCCGTGTACGACTCGATGGCGGTGGTCGTTTCCGACCCGAACCTTCTTTACGACGAAGGGCGGTCGGCGTGGGAGGCGCAGCTGGCGCAGGCGGAACTGGAACTGACCAAGGCCGCGCTGGAATCGGAGCGGACGCTCCGCAAGGTGGTGCAGTTTGCCCCGCAGATCGCGGGCCAGACGCGGCAGCGGGCCTTTATCGCCCTGGGCCTGTCGCTGCTGGCGATCATGGCGTATATCTGGCTGCGGTTCGGCACGCTGCGTCACAGCGTCGGGGCGGTCGTCTCGCTGTTCCACGATGTCTCGATCGGTCTGGGTGCGGTGGCGATCTCCGGGTTCATCGCCTACAGCTGGCTGGGCGATGCGCTGATGATGGCGGACTACAAGATCAACCTGACCATTATGGCCGCCTTGCTGACCCTGGTCGGTTACTCGCTGAACGACACGATCGTCGTGTTCGACCGGATTCGCGAGAACCGGGGGCGCCTCAACACGATCAGCCCGGCGATTCTGAACGCGAGCATCAACCAGACCCTGACCCGAACGATCCTGACGACCTTGACGACGCTGCTGGTGACGGTCACCATGTACGTTGTTGGCGGAATTGGCATTCAAGGCTTCGCCTATGTCATGACGATCGGTATCTTACTGGGTACCTATAGCTCGATTGCGGTCGCGTCTCCGCTGTTGCTGCTGGCGACGGTAGAGGGGCGCGACTCCTCCGGGAAGACCGAAGCCAGGACGGCGGAAAAGGTCGAAGCCTGATAGGGGACTGTTACCATGCGCATGGATGTGAAGGTGGGTCTGATCCTGGGTGTCGCAGCCATTCTGTTGGGCGCCTGGCTCTACTGGCCCGAGTCCGAAAAGCGTTCGGCTGTGACGGTGACCGAGGCGGACGGGCTGGCGGAGCAGCCGGCCGGCCCTTCGGGTCGGGGGGCGGATGCCCCGCGGATCGAGCCGCTGGTGCGGCCGAATCCGCAGCCCCGCCCCGCCGCCCCCAATCAACCGGCGCCGGCTGCCGAGCCACGGTCGTCGGCTGGTCGGTCGTCGGTGGCGATGGAAGATGCCGCCGGGCGTGAACAACCCGCGCCCGTGGTCATCGAGCCGCCCGCGGTCGACGTGGCCGATGGGCCGGTCGATGAGCCGCTCCCGGCCCAGCCGCGGGTGCCCGAGCCTTCGGCGACGGCCCTGCGGGACCAGGGTGCGGCCGCTCCGATCGTGCCGGTGATCCCCGAGCCCGTGGCCACGGACGAGTCGGTCGGTGTGGCGGCCATCGGTCGCGAGCCGCTGACCCACGTGGTGATGAACGGGCAGGACCTGGCGCGGGTCGCGGAGCTGTACTATGGCGACGGCAGCGGCTCGCTCGACGTGGGGCCGCTGGTGAAGTTGCTTCGCCAGGCCAACCCGCAGCTGGGCGACCGCCCGGTGCGTGCGGGCATGAAGATCCGGATCCCCGCCCTGCCGTCGGATGCGGTGGCCGGTGCGGGTCGGCCGGCCGCGACGGACCGGACCGCTTTGGCGCAGCCGACGCCGGCGGCGCCGGTCCGGCCGGAGCAGCAGCCCGCCCCCGCGGCGGGCCGGACCTACACGGT
Organism: Phycisphaerae bacterium; assembly: GCA_041687575.1. GTDB lineage: Bacteria > Planctomycetota > Phycisphaerae > UBA1845 > JANYLN01 > JANYLN01. The sequence goes on from JAWLBS010000004.1 coordinate 53,617, forward strand.
CAAAAAGGGCGACACGCTCTATTCGATCGCGACGCAGGAGCTCGGCCGCGGCAGCCGCTGGCCGGAGCTGCTGGAGCTCAACAACGACATGCTCAACGGCAAGCCCGAACGGCTGCGGCCGGGGCAGGTGCTGCAGCTGCCCGGCTAAGGGCCGGCACCGTCTCGCAGTTGAGCGGACGATAAGTACCAGCGGGCGGCCGGGTTCTGATGACCCGGCCGCCCGTGCTTCTGCGCCGCACGTGACGAGGGTGCGGGGCATTTTCCCACGGGGTCAGACCCCGGTGGCGTTCGCAAGTTGCCAGACTGCCGCAGGAATTTCGGCGGTGGTTCCGGTAGTGGATGCTGCACAAAGGGTCA
>JAWLBS010000005.1:0-48960 GCA_041687575.1 Phycisphaerae bacterium
GTGCATAGTACCACCCACAGACGTGGGGCGGGCTCAGTATGCACGAACCAGACGAGAGATACGGGGCAAGCAGCCCGACATCAGCGGGAAACGAAGAATGCTCCTGACGATACCGCTCAAGAGCCTCGATGGCAGGGACAGCCGTCCTGGCTTCTACTGTCAGACGCTCATCATGATCCGCAGGCTGGTAAGAAGAGCGGAGGCCTCCCGGCCATTCACTGCCAAGCAACAGCCATGCAGATCCTGCAACGGACACGAAAAGCAGCACCAGGACCAGACCAACAACAACAAGACTGATCCGCTTCAGTTGTCTGACTTTCGGCCCATAGGGATGCGATGCAAACGTCTTCGGATCAAGCGGGTCGAAACCTTGTCCGCACTCAGGGCAGCGATTCTCATCCAAGTTCTTCAGGATGTAACCACAATTGTGACAGTGCATGGGAGGCGGCCTTCCTGTTCTCAGGACATCGCTTGCCCTATCTGCCCATTGAACCGCCGGCGGATTCACCCCATGTAATCCCGGAAATCCTCAAGAGGGGAGTCGAAGTCGTCTGACATCCGGATCTTACCCCTTGCACTGCCGAAGCCGCGTTTGCCTTGGGTTACCGGCCGGAGTTCGGCCACATGAACATCGTTCCTTGTGATGATAAAGCGCTCGCCCCTGGCCACTTCCTCAACCAGGCGGTTCAGATCCTTTTGCGCTTCTTCAACAGTGACTTTCCTCATGGACACACCTATACGCGCCACACCGCCTGCTTCGTCCCCGCCCAGGTCCACTGATCCGCCTTGGGAGCGACCGTCTCCTGCCCGCGGCCGCGGGGGTCGTCGATTTGCACCTGCTTGAAGTTGTCGTACAGCACGAACCGCACGTCCACCGGCCCGTAGCCGTCGGCGAGGTAATCGACGCCGAGGTGCAGCACGCCGCCCCGGACGCGGGCGGTAAGACGCAGCCGGGACCGCTCGCCCTTTTCCCACCCGCGGGTCGTGCCGTCATCGACGGTGTGGACCCACACGTGCTCGCCGGTGGTCGTGCGGCGGAGGAAGACGTGGACCTCCACCTTCTCCGGCTGCCAGACGTTGTCGCCGTCCTTGGCGCGCGAGACGGGAAACAGGGCGCCTTCGCGGGCATACAGCGGCGTCTGCATCGGCTCGGTCGAGGTCGTTACGATCCGACCCGACTTGAGCCACTTCGCCTCGTGCAGGCTGTACCACGCCTGTTTGCCGGGCAGCACAACGCGGCGGCGGGCCTGCCCCTCTTCCAGCATCGGGGCCTGCATCAGCGACGGGCCGATCAGGAACTGATCGTCGATCTGCCCCAGGGGCAACTGCTTCGTATCGCCAAAGTCATAGAACAGCGGCCGCAGGATCGCCTCGCCCGTCTCGTTCTGCGCGACGAACAGGTCGTACAGGTACGGCCGCAGGCGGTAGCGGAGCTGGATGTAGTGCTTGAACACCCGCTGCGCATCGCGGCCAAGGGCCCACGGCTCCTGCTGGGCGGTGCTGTGGGCGGTGTGGTTGCGGCAGAACGGGAACAGGAAGCACGCCTTCATCCACGCCGCCGCCAGCGCGGGCGTGGTGTCGCCGCCGAAGCCGGCGATGTCCGGGCCGTTGAACGGCACTCCCGACAGCGCCAGGTTCAGGCTCGTGGGGATGGACTTTTTCAGATAATGATAATTGCTGTAGTTGTCGCCCGTCCAGACAGCCGAGTAGCGGCTGATGCCCGTATAGCCCGAGCGGGTCAGCAGGAACGGCCGCAGATCCGGGTGGGCCTGCTCGAAGCCGGCCCGGCTGGCCATCGCCATGCCCAGGGCGTACTGGTTGTGGTAGGTGTAGTGGCTGCGGCGCCCATGGTCGAAGAGCATGTCGGTGACGCGTGACCGGCCGGTCGACGGGTCGTTCATGTCGAGCCAGCAGCCGTACAGGCCGAGCGAAGCGAAGGCCTTGACCAGCCCGCTCCACCAGTCGCGCGTCTGGCCGATGGAGAAGTCCGGGAAGACCGTCTCTCCCGGCCAGACCAGCCCGACGAACTCCTGCCCCTGGGGGTTGCGGCAGAAGGCGTCGGCCTTGCGCCCGGACTCGTAGACGCTGTAGCCGGGCTCCCGCTTCACGCCGGGATCGATGATCGGCACCACGCGCCGCCCTCGCTCCAGCAGCGAGCGGAACGCCTTGGCCGGGTCGCGGAAATTCTTCTTGTCGAACGTGAAGACGCGGTAGCCGTCCATGTACTCGATGTCGAGCCACAGACCGTCGACCGGAATGTTGGCCTTGCGGAAGTTGCTGTCGAGGTCCTCCAGGTCCCGCTGCGACTGGTAGCCCCATCGGCACTGGTGATAGCCCAGCGCCCAGACCGGCGGCAGGAACGTCCGGCCGACGAGGGTCTGGAGCTTGCGGGTCAGCTCGGCCAGGCTCGGCCCGTAGAGGATCCAGAGGTTGGGCTGGCCGTGCTCGGCGCCGAGGATCAGCTGCGGGTCCTGCTGCTCCTTGGCATGCATCTGGCCGGCAATGTTGACCTTGGCGCCGGTCTGCATGTACGTCGCGTAGGGGTTGTCCAGCAGCAGGCCGAGATAGGTGTTGCCCTGCTTGACGATGACGTAGGGGATCGACAGGTACGACGGGTCGATCTTGCCCTCCAGGACGATCGAGCCCTTGAAGTCGCCCCAGACGTCGGTGTTCCAGAACTTGGTGTTGACGCCGGTCAGCTCCAGCCCGAGCAGCTTCTCGCCCATGCCGTAGTACTGGTGTTTCGGCGAATGCTTGAAGACGAAGCACGAGCTCTGGCCGCACACGCCAAAGGCGGCCTGCGGGATGCTCTGCAGCAGGACCCGCCCCTTCTCGTCCGCCAGCGTCAGGTCCAGCCGGCTGCCGACCGTCAGCGCGGTCCGCCCGTCATCCACCGTCCGGGCCGGCGGGATGCAGAGCCCCGCCTGGCTGTAGTTGGCCGGCCACCGCTGGCTGGTAAAGGCGAGGCGGTAGATGTCGCCCTCGAAGGCATCGACGGCGATGTCGATGCACTGCTTTTTGTCGGGCTTGTCCGGGATAAAATCGGCGACGATGGCCGAGCCGGTGCGCCGCCCCTTGCCGTCGGCCTCGATCTTCACGTCGCGGACGAACTCGAAGTTGGTGACGTGGGGGTAGGTACGGAAATACATTGTTGGTTCCTTCCAGCTTGCAAAGCGATTCGAAACGGCCCCTGCCGCCTGTCAGCGCTCGGTTCAACTGCTACCACAATACATCGATCAGTCGTGAATCTGCAATCGCCTGATCGCGGGAAATCAGCTGCGTGGGTTGCTTCAAAACGTCCCTGTAGACCAAGGCCGTACCGACGATCACGGCATCGTGGATGTCCAGCCCGGAGGGAAACAGCTCCAGCACCGCCTCATCGAGGGGATGGACCGAGCAGTTGAGCGAAGACAGGATCCGAGCTCGCACAAGCTCAAGGGATATCCTGATCCTCTTGCGCTCGTACAGATACCGGATTTCCGCCAGGACAATTGTGGGCACAACCAGTCTGGCGCTGGCGGAGGACATGGCTGCCGCCGCTTGCGGGGAGAGTTTCTTATTGCCTTCGAGGTACCACACCAAAGGGCGCGTATCGAGAACGTAGATCACCCGTCACTCCTCTGAAGGCCCCCGATATTTGACGGCATCAATCTCTTCGGCGTCCGTCTGCACCTCGTCCTTGAGCATGCCGTATAAGTCCGCAAACGTGTGTTGCTCCACGAGTGATGAGGCGCGGAGCTTGGCTTCCAGGACGTCCAACTGCATCCGGAGCGATCGGATCTGGATGATGGCTTCTGCCTCTGTCATAGCAAAGACTCCCACAAGCATCTACCGCCTCTGATTATATCACAGACTCTCCAGATCTGCCCGTCCGGCCCGCCCCTTCGCGTCACCCCTCGCCGATGTGCATGACAACGAGACCTCCGGCCCCTCAAAGTCGCAGGGCACGCATCTCCAACACCGCCTCGTAGTACTTGAGAACCTTGCCGCCGTAGCGGTTGTCGATCAGGGTCCGGATGCCGCCGAACAGGGCCTCCCGCTCGGCGGCGGGAAGGGCGATGTGGTCGGAGTACGTGCCCAGCAGCTGGACATACGCCCGGGCGTCGTATTCGAGCGTCCACGGATACGTCTTTCTGACCGGCTCGCCGAACAGATCCATGCCGGGCTCGGGACCTGCGTCCCGCGACGGTACGGGCGAGCGGGCCGAGGCCATCGACGGGGCACATCGCCCGTAGACGCTCTGCACCTCGGCGAAGAAACCCTCGTCCTTGCCGACATGCGCGTTGGCGAGCACGGCAAGCCAGCCTCCCGGCCTGAGCACAGAGGCCGCTTTGCGATAGCGGACGGCCGGATCGACCCAGTGGAAGGAGGTCGCCGCCAGGACCAGGTCGAACCGCAAGCGGCCCGGCTGCCACTGCTCGAAGGACTGCACGAGAACCTGGACCGCTGGGAACCCCCGCACCTTTTCGCGTGCGATGGCTGCCAGGTCTTCGCCGATGTCCAGGCAGACCATGTGAAAGCCCCGCGCGGCGAATGGCATCGTCGCCTGCCCCGTCCCGCAGCCGATCTCCAGGATTCGGCCGGCCGCAGGTATGGCGGACAGGGTGATGACATCCTGTACCATCTCGGCCGGATAGCCGGGGCGCAGCCGGTCGTACAGTTTCGCCGCCCGGTTGAACGTCGATCTGGCGTTATGCCGGTTCATACGTCCCTGGTTGATCATTGCGTTTCATGTGGCCCCGCACACTCGGCCTAATACGGCCCTGCTTCCAACTTCGCCCAATGACGACTACGTCGCACCGAGAACGCAGGACTGTGGCACCCGACAGTTCGCAGCTCGGCCACTCGCATCGCTGCGCTCGCTCGGGCGGACCGCCTGAAGGCGGGACTCCAAACGCCGGCTGAAGCCGGGACTCCGAGCTTGGCAGGCACGGCCCTGCTCCCTGCTTCGCCGAACCACGGCTCGGCAGGGCGGGGACGCAGGGCCGTGGCATCCGATTCCCTGCCCCCTGCCGTTGTTGCTGCCTGCTGTCCCCTGTAACCTATCCCCTGCCGTTGTCGTTCACTGGCAACTGGCAACTACTTGGGCACAGCCCGCCCTACTCCTCCAGCGAATCCCGAATCGCCTCCTGGAGCTGCTCCATCTTGCCTTCGGGGTACTTCTTGGCGTTCCAGCGGTAGCCCAGGCCGTCGGCCTCGGCCCGCGGGATGATGTGCACGTGAACGTGCATGACCTCCTGGCCGGACACCTGCCCGTTGTTCTGCAGGATGTTGAAGCCGGCTGCCCCGGTCGCCTTGATCACGGCCTGGGCGATCTGGGGGATCGGCTGGGTCAGTGCGGCGACCTGCTCGGGCGGCATGTCGGTGATCTGCTCGTAGTGCTCCTTGGGCACGATCAGCACGTGGCCGTCGGCGAGCGGGCCGATATCGAGGAAGGCGAGGCAGTTGTCGTCCTCGTAGACCTTGGCCGAGGGGATCTCGCCGGCGACGATCTTGCAGAAGATGCAGTCGGACATGGGGGCTGTGCCCTCCTTTCAGGTCGAAAGAGATATCTGCCGGTTTCGGACGAGCCGCCCGCGGGGGCGGACCCGGATGCGGTCCACATACCAACAATGTATTGTTCTGGCGTGGGGAGGAGTTGTAAAGGGATCGAGCGTAACAACAAACGGTGCGCACCGGCGGAGTTTACCGCTCCCTCACGGTCGCGGCTCGTTCCCGCTCGTTTGCGGGAGGCACCCGCTCATCCGAGGAATTCCATGGCTGGAAACAGCCCCTGCCATGGCACCCGGCCTGTCTATTGTTCGGGGGTGCGATGGAGTTGTAGAGGCGTTGACGGCAATAAGAAAAGGCCGGTCCGCTCGGGACCGGCCTGATCGTAATCTTGTCGGGGGATGGACAGCAGTCTGAAGGCGAATCTGTCGCGGATGAAGCGTCTACTCATCCGCGGAATTCCATGGCCACAAACGGCGTGGCCATGGCACCCGGACGGGGGGCTATTCCTTGGCCTGCTCTTCGCCGCCGGGCTGTTCGCCTTCGGCGGGCGGGGCCTCTTGCTGCTGAGCCTCGGCCTGCGGTTCGGCAGGCTGCTCCTCAGCGACGGGGGCTTCTTCGGCCGGCACCGGGGCGGCAGTGCCCTTGCCCAGGGCCTTGGCGAGGAACTTGCGGCGTGCCTCGGCCTTCTGCTTGCGATCGGTCGGCCCTCGACGGGCGACCGAACCGGGCGTCTCCTCCTCGCCGAGGAGCTGGAGGATCGCGCGGTTGGCGTTGTCGCCGATCCGCGGCCGACCCAGGCGAATGATCCGCGTGTAGCCGCCGTCGCGGTTTTCGAAGCGGGCGGCGACGTCCACGATCAGGCGGTCGACGACCGACTGGGCCGTGAACTCCATGCCGAGCTTCGGGCCGCCCTTGCGCCACCGCCGGCCCGACGGGCTGCGCAGGACCTTGCGCCGCTGACCGTCGGTCATCATGTCGTAGTCTTCCTGCCGGTCAGCCGGGATGATCGCCCGATCCTGCATCTCGGCGATGATCCGTTGCCGCGCCGCCATGTCGCCGCCGCGGGCCTTTTTGGCCATGGTGATCAGCTTCTCGGAGAAGCGTCGCACGTCCTTGGCCTTTTCCAGGGTGGTGACGATCTGGCCGTGCTCGAACAGCGACTGGGCCGCATTACGGAACATCGCGCGGCGATGCTCGCTGGTCCGATTGAACTTTCTACCCGAAACTCGATGACGCATGGTTTTTAGACCCTTACTACACTCTCGGCGATCCGGCGCCAGGCCGGAGCCATCTGTTCACACGGCGTTCGTATCCGGCTCAGACCCCAGCCGTTCCGGGCATCGACGCATCCGACACGTCCGATGTCTCATGTTCGTTCTCACCGCCGGCCGGCAGGTTCATGCCCAGGCCCAGGCCGATGTCGGCGAGTTTGCGCTTCACTTCGCGCAGGCTCGTCTTGCCGAAGGAACGGACCTTCAGCAGGTCGGGCTCGCTCATCCGCACCAGGTCGCCCACGGTGTTGATGTGGGCCGACTCCAGGCAGTTGTTCGCCCGGACCGACAGGTCCAGTTCGGCGATGCTCATGTTCAGCTTCTGCCGGAGTTCCTCGTCCACGCTGACCGGCTGGCTGGCGGCGGCAGACTCACGCCCGCCTTCCGACAGCAGTTCCGCCTCGGCCGGCACCGACTTTTCGCCCAGGTCAAAGTACTGAACGAAGGGGTTGAGGTGCTTGCGGAGGATCTTGGCGGCCTCGACCAGCGCCATCTCCGGGCTGATCGTGCCCTTGGTCCAGATCTCCATGACCAGCCGGTCATAGTTCGTCCGCTGCCCGACGCGGGTGTCCTCGGTTTTGTAGCGAACGCGCGTCACCGGCGAGAAGGCGGAATCGACCGGAATGATCCCGACCTCCATGTCCGGCGTGATGTTCTCGTCGGCCGGCACATACCCGCGCCCCTTGTCGACGGTCATTTCAATGGAGAAATCGACGTCGTCGGTGAGGGTGGCGATGTGGTGGTCCTTGTTGACCACTTCGATGGCGGCATCAGCATCGATGTCGCCAGCGGTGATCTCACCCTTGGCGTTGCGCTCGATGCGCATCGTCTTGGGTTCGTCGGCGTCCAGCCGGACCACGATCTTCTTGATGTTCAGTATGATGTCGGTCACATCCTCGAGCACGCCAGGCAAGCTGGTGAACTCGTGCTCGGCACCTGCGATCTTGACGCGGACAACGGCCGCGCCTTCGAGGCTGCTCAGCAGGATCCGCCGCAAGCTGTTGCCGACCGTCGTACCAAACCCGCGTTCGAACGGTTCGATCACGAACCGCCCGTATGTTCGGGTGCTGATGATTTCGTCTTTGAGGACTTGACTCGGCAGTTCAAGTCCGCGCCACCTGATCCGCATCTGGTTGGCCTCCCGTTGGCGGAAGCGTTCTGTCCTGGGCACCGGGCCCGGTAAACAAGCCCCGACACCACCGTTATTTCTTTTCGTACGTGAACCCCTTGTCTCGTCGCCCCCGCTGACAAAGGATTCGCCACCGCGTGTTACCGGCTGCAGAACTCGACGATCAGATTCTCCTCGATGGGAATCTGCACGTCATCGCGAGTCGGCAGGGCCAGCACGGTCCCTTCCATGTTGTTGCGATCGACCTGCAGCCAGCCCTGCAACGACTGGCCCTCGGTGGTGGTCGCCAGACTCTTGACGAAATTCCGCGAACGCTCAGACGGCTTGACGGTGATCTTGTCGCCCTGGCTGACCAGGAAGCCCGGCCGGTCCACCTTGCGACCGTTGACCCGGATGTGCCCGTGCGCGATCATCTGCCGGGCACCGCGCCGCGAGAGCGCCAGGCCCATCTTGTAAAGCACGTTGTCCAGGCGCCGCTCCAGGAACTGCAGCAGGATCTGCCCGGTGTTGCCCGGCACCTTGGCCGCCTGGGCGAACAGCCGCATGAACTGCTTGTCCAGCAGCCCGTAGTAGCGCTTGACCTTCTGCTTCTCCCGGAGGCGCACCCCATACTCGGTGCCTCGCGTGCGCTTCCAGCCGTGCATGCCCGGAGGCTGCTGGCGCCACTGCTTTTCCATGGCGCACTTGGCGGTATCGCACCGGACACCCTTGATCATCAGTTTGATGCCTTCACGCCGGCACTGCCTGCATGCTGGTCCTGTTTCTCGTCCCATATCTGGCTTCTATCCTTGGCTCAATCCTTATCCAACCGATTGCGGGCCGGCGGCTCTAGACGCGCCGCTTCTTCGGCGGCCGGCAGCCGTTGTGCGGCAGCGGCGTGATATCCTCGATGCTGAGGATCTTCAGGCCCGACGCCTGAAGCGCCGTAACAGCCGATTCGCGCCCGCTGCCAGGGCCCTTGACCCGCACTTCCAACTCGTGCACACCATACCGCTTGGCGGCGGCGGCAACCGCGTCCGCCGCACGCTGGGCGGCAAACGGGGTGCTCTTTCGCGTGCCCTTGAAACCGGCCGTACCCGCCGACGCCCAGGCAAGCACGTCGCCGTTCATGTCCGTAATCGTGATCAAGGTGTTGTTGAACGTCGCCTTGATCATCGCGATCGCCGTATTGATGGTGCGCCGCTGCCGACGCCGTCCGCCACCTTTGGATCCCGCTCTAGCCACGGTGCATCTCCTTCACGCCCTTCTTGCCGGCCACGGTCTTACGCGGTCCCTTGCGTGTCCGCGCGTTGGTCCGTGTCCGTTGACCGCGAGCAGGCAACCCGCGACGGTGCCTAAGCCCACGATACGAGTTGATATGAACCAGCCGCTGGATGTTCTGCTGGATCTGGCGGCGCAGCCCGCCCTCGACCGTGAACTCGCGGTCGATCGTGCTATTCAGCCGCGCGACCTCTTCGTCCGTCAGTTCGTTGGCCTTGCGCTGCTCGTCCAGATCGGCGCTGACGCAGATCCGCTTGGCCGTCGTATCACCCACACCGTAGATGTACTGCAGGCTCACCCACAGTTTCTTGTTGGCTGGTATATCTACACCCGCTACACGTGGCATACTTCAATCTCCCGTGCCTGTCGCCTCAGCCTTGCCGCTGCTTGTGCCGTGGATCCGTACAAATCACCCGCACCACGCGATGACGGCGTATGATCTTGCAGTTCTCACAGATGCGCTTGACGCTGCTTCTGACCTTCACGATCCAACCTCCAATACCTTCAGACCGACGCATCCCGCCGATCCTTCCTGTCGCAGCCCCATCGATCGTCTACTTGCGGACCGTGACCCGTCCGCGAGACAGATCGTAGGGCGATATCTCGAGCGTGACCATGTCTCCGGGAAGAATCTTGATAAAATGCATCCGCATCTTCCCCGACACATGCGCCAGCACCTCATGCTTGCGCCCACCCAGTTCCACTTCCACACGGAACATCGCGTTGGGCAGGGACTCTCGCACAATCCCGTCCACCACGATCGCATTGCTCGACGACTTCGCCATAGGACCCAACCTGTTCCGCTCAAAGAACCGACGTCAAAACATCACTTCCGCTATCGGTTACTGCTATTGTATGCTCAAAATGCGCCGCCCATGTGCGATCCCGAGTCACGATCGTCCAGCCGGATGCGTCGCCGTAGCACACGTCCGGCCGGCCCATGTTCACCATCGGTTCGACCGCCAGAACCAGCCCCGGCACCAGGTCGAAACTCCGCGTCCCGCGGTCCACGAAATTCGGGACCTTCGGGTCCTCGTGCAGGCTCCGGCCAATACCGTGGCCGACGAACTCCCGCACGACGCTGAAGCCCGCCTGCTCTACGTGCCCCTGCACAAGGCGAGCAACATCCGTCCATTTCCGCCCGGGACGCATCTCGCGAACCGCCACGTCCAGGGCCCCGCGCGTCACGTCTATCAGCCGCTGACCCTCCTGGCTCACCTTGCCGACAGGGATCGTCACCGCGGCATCCCCGCAATACCCGTCCAGCCGCACCCCGCAGTCAACGCTGATGATGTCGCCCTCGGCGAGCACCCGAACGCCCGGTACCCCGTGGACGACCTCCTCATTGACGCTCGTGCACAAGGCCGCCGGGTACGGGAACTTCGCCTGCGTCGACCGCACACCCTTGAACAGCGGCTCAGCCCCGGCCGCAGCGATCATCTGCTCGGCCAAGGCATTCAAATCAGCCGTGGAAACCTTTGGCGCTACCGCCTGCCGCACCTGCTCCAGCACCTGGGCCACCAGTGAGCCGGCCCGCCGCATCGCCTCGATTTCCTGCTTGCTCTTTAGCTTGATCATCTGGTCTCGGATACGCTATCGCTTCAAGCCAGGGCGGCCTCGACCTCCGCCTGCACCTGGTCCGGCGACTGCGTCCCGTCAACATCCTTCACCAGGCCGTGCCTGCTGTAGTAATCCACAAGAGGCTGAGTCTGTTGATGATACGTCTGAAGCCGCCTTTGCACAACCTCCGGCGTATCGTCAGGCCGCTGCACCAGGTCGCTGCCATCCTTGTCGCACTTGCCAGCCGTCTTCGGCGGCGCGAACTCCAGGTGGTACACCGCCCCGCACGTCGGACAGCTTCGCCGGCCGGTCATCCGCCGCTCGACCTCGCCGTCCGGCACGTCGATGTTGACCACGGCGTCGATCTTCAGCCCATGCCGGTTGAGCCCCTCATCCAGGGCCTCGGCCTGCGGCAACGTCCGCGGAAAACCATCCAGGATGATCGACTTGCCATCGGAGGCCGTCATCCGGTTCAGCATCATCTTGATGATCAGGTCGTCCGGGACCAGCTCGCCGCGCTCCATGTAGCCGGCCGCTTCCTTGCCCAGCTCCGACCCCGCGGCCTTCTCGGCCCGCAGGATGTCGCCGCTGGACAGGTGCAGGGCTTTCATCTTCTCTGCCAGTCGCTTGGCCTGCGTACCCTTGCCGGCCCCCGGCGGTCCCAGAAGCACTGCGATCATCAGCGACCTCCCTTGATGCGGCCCTGCTCACCCAAGAATCCACCGTAGTTCCGCATCACCAGGTGCGCCTCGATCCGGTTGACCACATCCAGGCCCACGCTCACGACGATCAGCAGACCCGTGCCGCCCAGGAAGGCCGCCACGGAGTACGGTACCTTCAGCAGGTTGAAAATCACCTCGGGCACCACCGCGATCGTCGCCAGGAACGCCGCGCCCACGTACGTGACCCGGACCATCACCGTCTCAAGATAGTCCGCCGTCCGCTTGCCGGCACGAAGACCAGGGATGAACGAACCCATGTCGCGAAGGTTGTTGGCGACCTCTTTCGGCTGGAACGTCACCGTCGTCCAGAAGTAACTGAAGAAGTACACCAGCGCGATATACGCCACGATGTACGGGAACGCCGCGAACTGGAACGCGTCGGCCAGGAAGACCCACAGCCCCGCCGGCCACCACTGCGACTCGGCGAGTGAGCCGAACACGATCATCGGGAACATCAGCAGCGAGCTGGCAAAGATGATCGGCATGACGCCGCCGTGGTTGATCCGCAGCGGCAGGTACTGACGCTGCCCGCCGTAGACCCGCCGGCCGCGCATCATCTTGGACTGCTGCACGGGGATCCGCCGCTGGGCCTGCGTAATGAAGATCGCCCCGGCCACCACGGCCACGAAGGCAACGATCAGGAAAGCGATCTTGCCCGGGCCGATCTCGCCCTCGCCCGCCCCGACGCTCAGGGTCGCCTGCCGCGCGACCTGGATCACGGCGCCGGGCATCTGGGCGAGAATGCCCGCCATGATGATCAGACTCACGCCATTGCCGATGCCGTACTCGTCGATCTGCTCGCCCAGCCACATCAGGAAGACTGTGCCGGCCGTCAGGCCCAACAGGCCCATCAGATAGAAGGCCATGCTGTTCTGGAAGTCGCCGTAGACCATCCCCTGGCCGCGGATCAGGTTCAGCCAGAGCGTCGCCTGGATGAAGCACAGTCCCACGGTCGCGTAACGGGTGTACTCGCGAATCTTACGCCGGCCCGTCTCACCCTCGCGATGCAGCCGCTCGAGGCTCGGCACCACCGTCACCAGCAGCTCAAAGATAATGGCCGCCGAGATATACGGCATGATGCCCAGGCCGAACACGGTGCTCTGCTGGAGACTGCCGCCGGTAAACAGGGCGAAGTAGTCCGCCAGCTGCTTGAGGGCCTGGCCGGTGCCACCGCCCTGCGCCATATCGGCGAACTTCTCGGCCAGCGCCTCCTGGTTCACGCCGGGCAGCGCGATGTGGAAGCCGATCCGGTAAATCACAAGCATCCCGAGCGTGAAGAGCAGTTTGCCCTTGAGCTCCGGAATCCGCCACATGTTGAGGAAGGTACGCAGCATAAATATATCCCGCTGCACGACCCCGACCGTATTGCCAACCGGCCGGAACCTTGCCTACCAGTTACACAACCTTGACTTCGCCGCCGGCGGCCTTGATCTTCTCTTCCGCCTGCCGACTCACTTTATCCACCTGCACAGTCAGCTTCCTGCTGATTTCGCCGTCGCCGAGGACCTTGACCGGCCCCTTCTGATCGCGAATGAGCCCGGCTTCCACCAGGGACGCCGCATCGATGGTCGCGCCGTCTTCGAACATCCCCTGCAGATCGCCGACGTTTACGATACGGTAAACCGTACGGAAACGGAAGTTGCTGAAGCCGCGTTTCGGCAGCCGCTTGAACAGCGGCGTCTGACCGCCTTCTTTCAGCTTCAGGAACTTGGTGCCAGAGCGAGCGCCTTCGCCCTTGTGCCCCCGCGTGCAGGTCTTGCCGTGTCCGCTCGACTCGCCTCGACCGACCCGCTTGCGCCGCTTGCGGGCTCCCGCCCTGCTGGTAATGTCCTTGATATTCATCGCCGCTATCTACTCCCGCACGGTATTGCGAGCAATTCTCGCGTCCGCTATTTGGCTGATCCCGCCGTCGTCCCCAGCGACACGCCCCGCAACTGCTCAACCTGTTCGCGAGACCGCAGTTGCGCCAGCCCGTCGAAGGCGGCCTTTACGAGGTTCTTGGGGTTCGTCGAACCCGTCACCTTTGTCAGTACGTCACGAACGCCGGCAAGTTCCAGCACCGCGCGAACCGGGGCACAGGCGATCACGCCGGTACCGGGGCTTGCGGGGATCATCTTCACCCGGCTGGCGCCGAATCGGCCATGCGACTCGTGCGGAAGCGTCGTCCCGGCCAGCACGACCGACACGACTTCCCGGCGTGCCTCTTTCATCGCCTTTTCAACCGCCGTGGGCACCTCGTTGGCCTTGCCGTAGCCCATGCCGACGTGGCCCTCGCGGTCGCCGACCGCCACCAGTGCACCGAAGCTGAATCGCCGGCCGCCTCGCACCACCTTGGAGCAACGATAGATCTTCACTACCGTCTCTTCCAGGGGCAGCTCGTTGACGTTTACGTGCTGGATCGCCATATGCGTTTCCTTACCGCCTTGGTTTCTAGAACTTCAATCCGGCCTTGCGAGCGGCCTCGGCCAGGGCCTTGACCCGACCATGAAACTTGTAGCCGTTCCGGTCGAAGACCATGGCGGAGATTCCCTTTTCCATCGCCAGTTTGGCCAGGGTCTCCCCCACCTTCGCCGCCGCCGCGCGGTTTCCGCCATTGCCGGCGACCTGCTCAACCACCGGCTGGGCCTTGGTGCTGGCTGAAAGCAGCGTGTGCCCCTTCGTGTCGTCGATCACCTGGGCATAGATATGCTTGAGTGTGCGAGACACGGTCAGGCGAGGCTTTTCGGCGGTGCCGAAGACCCGCTTGCGAATCCGCGCCTTTCGACGCAACTGCCGCTTATGTTTGACCTTCAGATTGTTCATCTAAGTCCGATTCCTTAGCTACCCGTACCGACAGCCGCCTTGCCCTGCTTGCGGCGAATGTGTTCACCCTCGTACCGGACACCCTTGGCCAGATACGGGTCCGGCGGACGCAACGCCCGGATTTCCGCGGCGAAGCGCGATACCAGTTCCTTATCGATGCCCGAGACGCTGAACCGCCCCGGATTGGTCGGCTGATCCACCTTGATCTCGACGCCGGCAGGGATCTCGATCACGAACTCCGCCGGCTGCCCGTTGGCCTTGCGACCGGTGTAGCCCACGTCGAGCATGATGTTCTTGCCCTGCACGCGGACCTGGTAGCCCACGCCATGCACCTCGAGGCGCTTCTGGTAGCCCTCGACCACGCCCGTGATCATGTTACTGATCAACGTGCGGGTCAGGCCATGCAACGCCCGGTCCTGCCGCTCGTCGGTCTGACGCGCCACGACCACCTGCTTGGCGTCGGCGTCGAAGGTCACCTGCAGCCGCGGGGAAAACCCCCACTCCAGCTTGCCCTTTGGCCCTTCCACGTGGATCCGGCTGCCCTTGAGGTCCACCTTCACCTGCGGCGGGACCGGAATCGGTTTCCTGCCTATGCGAGACATATCTGCTCCGTCCTGCTCAATTCGTCAATATACCGTACAGAGGAGCTCGCCGCCGACGTTGCTCTCGCGGCACTTGCGATCGCTCATCACCCCGCGGCTCGTAGAGACGATCGCCACGCCCAGGCCGTTTAAGACCTGAGGCATGTCCTTGACCGCCGTATACACCCGCCGTCCGGGCTTGCTCTCGCGGCGCAACGTGCTGATCGTCGGCTCGCCGGTCGATGTGTACCGAAGCGTGACCCGCAGGATCCCCTGCTTGCCATCTTCGATCACATCGAAGTCCTCGATGTAGCCTTCTTCCCTCAGGACGGCCGCCAGGCCGATCTTGACACCCGAAGAGGGGATCTTCACCTGGCGCTTCTTCGCCCTCAGGCCGTTTCTGATTCGCGTTAACATGTCCGCGATTGGATCACTCCACATCGCCTGCTCCGAATATCACATGTGTCGTATTAGTCACGTTATACCCTACCAGCTCGCCTTGCGAACGCCCGGGATCTTTCCTTGGTTCGCAAGGGACCGGAAGCAGATACGGCAAATCCGGAATTTCCGGTACACCGCCCGCCGTCGGCCGCACAACTGACACCGCGTGTACGCCCGCACCTTGAACTTCTCGGGCCTGCTACACTTGGCTATCCAAGCCTTCGTCGCCATATTCGCCCATCCATTTTCTATCCGGCCACCCCGGCAGCACCTTTGCGCCTTACGACCGGAACGGCATACCCATCCGACGCAGAAGCTCGAAAGCCTCCGTGTCATTCTTCCCCGTCGTGCAGATCGTCACGTTCATTCCCTGCTGATAGGCGATCTGGCTGGCGTCGATCTCCGGAAAGACGCTCTGCTCGGTCACGCCCATGTTGTAGTTCCCGCGCCCATCGAAGCCCTTGGGGTCCAGCCCGCGGAAGTCGCGAATCCGCGGCGCCGCCAGGTTGATCAGCCGATCCAGGAATTCCCACATCCGGGCCCCGCGAAGAGTTACCTTCAGCCCGGTCGGCCAGCCGCTGCGGACCTTGAACTGGGCCACGCTCTTGCGGGCCCGGGTAATCGCCGGCCTCTGGCCGACAACCGCCGTGAGCTGACTGATCGCGTCCTGGAAGCGCTTCGTCTCGGCCGACTTGGCGCCGCCTTCCTGGATGGCCTTGCCCAGCCCCATGCTCACCACGACCTTCTCGACCCGCGGCACGGCCATCGGGTTGCTCTTGCTCAGGTCCTGCCGCAGGGCCGGTCCGATCTCCTGCTCGTAGCGGACCAGCAGACGCGGTCGGGGCGCGGGCACCTTTTCCTTCTTGGGCTTCTCGCCCTTGGCCTCGCCCTTGTCCTTTTTGGCGCCCTTATCCTGCCTGGCACCCTTGTCGCCACCCTTGCCCTTGGCCGGCCTGGCCTCGGCCTTGGGGGCTTCGGGGGCCTTTTCCTCGGCGCCCGCGGCGGGCTGCTCCTGCGGCTGGTCGGCCTGGTTTTCCATCGATTCTTGATTCGCCATCGGTCCCATCTCTCCGCCGGGCGGTACCAACCGGCCGGCATGGCTGCGATCCACGATTCCTGCTACAGCTGCTCGTTGAGCACGGTCCCTTTGACCGTCACGCGTTTCTTTCCGGTCACCTTGCCGGCCTGGTCGCGCTCGGTCTGGAAGCGGACCCGGCAGCCCCGTCCGGTCTTGGGGTCGACCGGCAGGACATTGGACATCCGCACCGGCGCCTCCTTCTGGATCCGCCCGCCCTGCGGGTAGCGCTGACTCGGCCGCATGTGGCGGTAGACCATGTTGATGCCCTCGATGAGCACCAGCCCCTTCTCGGGCATCACGCGGAGCACCTTGCCCTGCTCGCCCTTATGGTCGCCGGCAATCACCTCGACCGTATCGCCTTTTCTGACGTGATACGCCATGACGTTCCTGGACCCCGCTTTCTATACGACCTCGCTGGCCAGCGAGACGATCTTCATGAAGTTCTTTTCCCGCAACTCCCGAGCGACCGCGCCGAAGATGCGCGTCCCGCGGGGATTGTTCTCCTCGTCGATGAGCACGGCCGCATTGCTATCGAACCGCACGTAGCTGCCGTCCGCCCGCCGCACCGGGTACTTGACCCGCACGATCACCGCCTTGACGACCCGGGCTTTCTTGTTGCCCGGCTTCATGAACTCGCTGTTGGGCAGCGCCTTTTTCACCGTGCAGACCACCACGTCGCCGACGCCGGCGGTCACACGCTTGTACTTGCCCCGCCGGGTGCTCCGGCCAGGCATGTTGATCACCTCAGCCAGTTTGGCCCCGGTGTTATCCGCAATGTCGATGACCGACTTCATCTGTACCATGGCACTACCCCTTGGCGCCCGTGGGCGCCGCCTCGCTGACGAGTCCCTTGGTCACGACCTTGATCAGCCGCCAATGCTTGGTCTTGCTCATCGGCCGGCACTCCATGATCTCAACCATGTCGCCGGTCATGGCCTCGTTGCGCTCGTCGTGCGCGTGGCAGACGGTGCGATGCCGGACATATTTTCCATAGAGCGGGTGCTGGGTCATTGTCCCGACCACCACCTTGATGCTCTTGTCGCGACCGTGGCTGACAACCCGTCCGGTCACGGTTCGCGGACTGCCGCGCCTCGGCGTCTTTTCTGGTCTCTTGCTCGCTTCGCTCACGTCAGGACCCCTTGAAGGCTACCGCCCGCGTCTAGCGGCTGGTCGCCCGCTCCAACTTCAGTTCCTTGATCTCGATGTCGGTCTCGCCCCGTTCACGCAGGACCGTCAAGAGCCGCGCAACGTCCTTGCGCGCCTTGCCGAGCTGCGACGGGTCCTCAAGCTTCTCCGTCACAGCCTGGCTCCTCAGGTCGAACCGGTGCCGGCGCAGCCGCACCAACTCGTGGTACAGCTCGTCCATGCTCATCTGCCGAATCTCTGCGATCTTCATCGTTTTCCGCCTATCTACACCAGCCCGTGCCTGCGATGAACCAGCCTGCACTTGACGGGCATCTTGTGCGCCACCCGCGACAGCGCTTCCCGCGCCAGCTCCTCAGGCACGCCGCCGATTTCGTACAGGATCGTCCCGGGCTTGACCACGGCAACCCACGTCTCCGGCTCGCCCTTGCCCTTGCCCATACGCGTCTCCAGCGGCTTGGACGAGACCGACTTGTGCGGGAAGATCCGCACGTAGACTCGACCTTCGCGACCGAGATGGTGTGTCGCGGCGACACGGCCCGCCTCGATCTGCTGGGCGTTGATCCGGTACGGATCGAGCGACTGCAGACCCAGCTCGCCGAAGGCGATCGTGTTGCCACGGGTCGCGTTGCCGCGGATCCGGCCCTTCTGGAATTTCCGAAACTTCACGCGTTTTGGCATCAAAGCCATGTCAAACGCTCCTTACCGTCAACGGCCTGCGAGAACACTCGCCCCGCGGCCGATTCTCAACCTCGACGCCCACGCCGCTGGGGACGCTGCGGCGCCTGTCCCTCGACGGCCTCGGTCTCACCATACCGGCCCAGGTGCACCCACGCTCTCACGCCGATCGCCCCGTGGGTCGTCCGGGCAATCGCGTACCCGTAATCCACCTTCGCCTGCAGCGTCTGCAGCGGGATCGACCCCATCTGCTGAGTCTCGGTACGACTCATGTCCGCCCCGCCGAGCCGGCCCGAGCAGATGATCTTGACGCCCTTGGCCCCCGACTGCAGGGCCTGCTCGCACCGCTGCTTCATCACCCGCCGGAAACTCGCCCGCCGACGAAGCTGCTCCGAGACGCCCTCGGCCAGCAACTGCGCATCGACGTCGGGGTTGCGGATCTCGCGAACCTGCACGTCCACGCGGCGCTGGATCAACCCCTCGAGCATGCCCCGGAGCTTGTCGATCTCGGCCCCGCGCGGCCCGATCACGATGCCCGGCCGGGCGGTGTGGATGATCACGCGGACCTCGTCCCGCGTCCGCTCGATCTCGACCCGGCTGATGCCGGCGAACGGCGGCTGGCGGTTGAGCTTGTTATCCACGTATTTGCGGATCTTCTCGTCCTCGACCAGGAACTCGCCGAACGCACCCTTGCTAGGGGCGAACCAGCGACTCTCCCAGTCCTCGGTGATCCCGACTCGAAAACCTTTTGGATGTACCTTCTGGCCCACGGACCGCCTCCGCTATGCTTGCATCGCTGGGCTATGCGCCCGCTTCTTCCACCGTCACGATAATATGGCTCATCCGCTTCATGATCGGGTGCGCCCGACCGCGGTCCTTCGGCTGGAACCGCTTCATCGTCGGCCCCTCGTCGACCCGGCACTCCTTGACGTACAGGCGCGAAACGTCCGCCTCCTGCTCGTCCGCGTTGGCTGTCGCCGAACGCAGCACCTGGTGAACGAACACCGCCGCACGCTTCCGCGTGAACCGCAGCGTGTTCATCGCTTCCTGCACCCGCTTGCCCCGGATCAGGTCAACGACCAGCCGCGCCTTCTGCGGGCTGATCCGGGCGTATCTGTGTGAGGCCGTCCAAGCCATTGCACGTACTCCAGCCTTGCCGATCGACCAGCCGCCCTGCGCGGGCCGCCGATCCTGTCTTCTTACTTGCCCCGGCCGCTATGCCCGCGGAACGTCCGCGTGGGCGAAAACTCGCCGAGCTTGTGGCCCACCATTTCCTCGGTCACGAAGACCTTCACGAAGACCCGCCCGTTGTGCACCTCGAACGTCTGGCCCACAAACTCGGGCACGATTGTGCACCGCCGGGCCCACGTGCGGATGGGGCTGCTGTCACCGGTGTCGCGGGCCTTCATGACCTTGCCGAACACCTTCTCATCTACGAAAGGACCTTTTTTCAGGCTTCTGGGCATCGATCCGCTCCAAACCCGCTTTCCGTCAATTCCTTCTACAGCACCAGCTGGCCGTACCGCCGACTCCGGCGCCGCCGGATGATCCACTTGCTGGACGGCTTGCGGCGATTCCGCGTCTTGCCGCCCTTGGCGGGCACGCCCGTCGGGCTCTGCGGGTGCTTGTTCGATTTCGTCCGCTTCTCGCCACCGCCCATCGGGTGGTCGACCGGGTTGGTCACCATCGCGCGGATGTGCGGCTTGCGCCCGCGGTGACGCGTCTTGCCGGCCTTGCCGAGCGAGACGTTCTGGTGGTCGAGGTTGCCGAGCTGCCCGATGGTCGCCCGACAATCGGACCGCACGCGACGCATCTCGCCGCTGGGCAACTGGATCACCGCCCAGTCCCCTTCGCGAGCCATCAGCCGGGCCGTGCCGCCGGCGGCACGCACGAGCCGACCGCCCTGGCCCGGATTCATCTCGATATTGTGGATGTTCAAGCCCACCGGAATGTTCCGCATGGGCATGCAATTGCCGACCGCCGGCTCGACCGACTGTCCGCTTTCGACGATTGCACCGATCTTGATCCCCTGCGGGGCGAGCATGTAGCGCTTCTCGCCGTCGACGTATTGGACCAGGGCGATGAAGCAGGAACGGTTGGGGTCGTACTCGACCGCCATCACCTCGCCCTTGACGTCGTCCTTGCGGCGTTTGAAGTCGATCACCCGGTACATCCGCTTGTTGCCGCCGCCACGGAACCGCGTGGTTACGCGGCCCTTGTTGTTGCGGCCGCCCCGCTTGCGCAGCGGCTCGAGCAGACTCTTCTCGGGCTTGCTCTTTGTGACCTCGGCGTAGTCCAGAACGCTGCCGAAGCGTCGTCCCGGGGTCGTCGGTTTATAGTTCTTAATGCCCATCGCTTGCTTTTCCGCTTACTTTCGTGCCAGTACGAATCTAGAACAGGTCGATGTGGTAGTCCGGATGGAGGGTCACCGCCGCCTTCTTCGTCTCGGCCGTCGTGCCGATGCTGTGGCGGTATCGCCGGCGCTTCCCGGGCCGACGCCCCGTCCGAACGTCCATTACCTTGACACCGTAAATCCGCTCCACCGCGTCCCGGATCTGGGCCTTGTTCGCCTTGGGATGCACCTGGAAGGTGTAGGTCCCGCCTCTGGCCGGCTTGCTGGTCGTCTCATCGAAACGACGGCCGCTCAGCCAGACGCTCTTCTCGGTAATCAGCGGCTTAACGATAGTTTCGTATGCGTCCATGACAGTTAAGTACCTCGGGTCTTACGAAGCCGCGGGCTCGCTCTGCAGCGCCGCAGACGGCTTGAGCGGACTGGCCGCAAACGCCTGGAACGCCTCTTTCGTGAACAAAACAAGGCGGTGTCGCAGCACGTTGTAGGCGTTCAGCTGCGCCACCGTCGTAACCGTCACACCATCGATGTTGCGGCCGCTCTTGTAAAGCGTCAGGTCGTAGCCGGCCGTCACCAGCAGACACGACGCACCGTAGGCCTGCAGGGCCTTGAGCACCGCGGCGAAGTCCCTGGTCCTGGGGACGTCAAAGGCCATGCCATCGACGACCTTGACCTCCTGGTCCACCAGCTTCGCCAGCACCGCGTTGGCCCGCGCCAGCCGCCGCATCTTCTCCGGCATGTCCTTGGTGAAGTCTCGCGGGACCAGCTGGAACGAGATACCGCCGCCCCGCCGGATCGGCGAACGGACAGGACCCATCCGCGCGTTGCCCGTGTGCTTCTGCTTGTAGATCTTGCGGGTCGACCCCTCGACCTGGCCGCGGCTCTTTTTGGCCACCGTCCCGAGTCGCTGGTTCGATTCGTACATGACGATGGCCTGCTTGAGCAGGCGCGCCCGCACCCTGCCGCCGAGCTGCTCCTCGTCGATCTGGAGCGTCTCGACCTGCTGGCCGTCTCGGTTATATACCGCTACATCGATCATGACCCGGCACTCAACAATCTGTATCCCGTCGTATATCCGTCAACTCTAGCCGATTTACTTCTTCTTCTTGCCCGTCTCGGGCGGGGCCTCACGCGGCGGCACAACCGCCTGGCGGACCAGCACATAACCGCCGTTGGGACCGGGCACGCTGCCGGACACGACCAGCAGGTTGTGCTCCGGAACCACCCGCAACACCTTCAGACTCCGCGTGGTGATGTTGACGTGGCCCATGTGGCCGGCCATCGGCTTGCCCTTTTTGGGGCCACCGGTGCCGCCCCGCTCGGTCCCGTAACTGGAGATCGAACCCGGGCTGCGGTGCTTGCGCTCGGTGCCGTGCGAGGCCGGCTGGCCGCCGAAGCCCCACCGTTTCATCACACCTTGGAATCCCTTGCCCTTGGTCACGCCGGCAACGTCGACATACTTGACTTCCTGCTCGGTGAAGTCGCTGACGCTGACCGCCTGGCCGACCTCGCGGTCGGTGGGCGCCTCCAGCCGGATCTCGCGGATGAAGCGCTTGGGAGTCGCACCAGCCTTGGCACAGTGACCGATCTGCGACATGCTCGCCCGTTTGGGCTTGGCATCGTCATAGCCGATCTGAACCGCGTCGTAGCCGTCGGTTTCCTGCGTCTTGACCTGCAGGATCGGGCAGGGACCGGCCTGGATCACCGTCGCCGGCACCATCGCGCCCTGCTGATCGTAAACGCGAGTCATGCCCACCTTTTTGCCGAGTATCGCCGCAATCATGAGCGAATAACCTCACCGTCAGTCTTACCGTTGCCGACACGTGCACCAATGCACGCACCGGACGCGGGACCGTCCTTGTCACAATGCCCGCAGCCGCCAGACAACCCGGCCGCGAGAGGCCTGCCTTGGCTTGTTCAGCCGGTCAGACCACACTAGCCATGTCAGACGTAAAGGCGTCAGGCCTTGATCTTGATAAACACACCCGCCGGAACCACCAGGCGGTTCAAGGCCTCAATCGTCCGCGCCGTCGGCTCGTCGATGTCGATAAGCCGCTTGTGCGTACGAATCTCAAACTGCTCGCGAGACTTCTTGTCGATGTGGGGCGAACGCAGAACCGTGTACCGCTCGATGTGCGTCGGAAGGGGAACAGGCCCCCGAACCTTCGCGCCTGTCCGCTTCGCGTGGTCCACGATCTCTTTGGCAGATGAATCGAGCGCACGATGATCGTACGCCTCCATCCGTATCCGTATCCTTTCGCCCTGCATCCTCGCTGCACTCCAAGAAGTTCACACCGCCAGTATCAACCCTGACAAGGCGGCAGATCGTACATCCTAACGCTACAGCAACGTATGTCAACTGCCTGGCAGGAAATCCTAACAGCATTCGAAAAAACGCCAGGATATCCTCATCGGAGAGGCCCGCATGCAGCACCCGAACCAACCGAATCGGCTATCATACGAATAACCGCCCCAAAGTCCAGCGCCGCCGCGACTGCCTCGCAGAATCACGCGGGGGTCGCAAACTTCGGCAGCACCAGCCGCCCGTGCGCGGACCGCCGGCACCACAAGAAGATGCTCCTGCACAGGCGCACGGCCACAAGATGTTGCGGTATTGAAAGGGCTCGCGCAGACACACGAACGCCTCGGGAACGAATCCCCCCACAAAAGCCTGCGGGGGACCGACCCGCCGCCAACTTAGACCTCTTGCAGCAGCACGTCGGCTACCTGCACCGGCACGGCGGCAAAGTGCGAAGGCTCCATCACCCACGCCGCGCGGCCCTGCGTCAGGCTCCGCAGCGTCGTCGAGTATCCGAACATCTCCGCCAGCGGCACCTCGGCGTGGATCACCCGACGGTCCAGGCGCACGTGCGTGTCCGTCACCGACGCCCGACGCGAGTGCATGTCGCCGATCACCGACCCGAAGTACTCGTCCGGAACCGTCACCTCCAGCCGCATGATCGGCTCGAGCAGCCCCAGCCCCGCCTGCTGGCACACCTGCCTGAAGCCGATCATCCCCGCGTTCTCGAACGCCAGGTCCGACGAGTCGACCGGGTGCTCCTTGCCGTCCAGAAGCGTCACCTTCGCATTGATCACCGGGTAGCCGGCCAGAACGCCGCCCTGGGCGGCCTCCCGGACGCCCGCCTCCACCGCCTTGATGTACTGCCGGCTGAGCGCCCCGCCCGTGATCTTGTTCTCGAAAGCGATATGATCCTCGCCCTCGCCCGGCTGGTACGGCTCGACCATCAGCTCCGCCACGGCGAACTGCCCGTGCCCGCCGGTCTGGCGGATGAACTTGGTCTCGGTCCGGGCCGTGCCGGTGACCGTTTCGCGGTAGCTCACCCGCGGCCGACCGACCCGCACGCCGACGTTCATGTCCCGTTCCAGGCGGTGCGTCATGATCTCCAGGTGCAACTCGCCCATCCCCGCGATCAGCATCTGCCCCGTCTCCGGGTCCACACGCCAGTCGAAGGTCGGGTCCTGCCGGGACAACGCCGCCAGCGCCTCGGCCAGCCGGTCGCGGTCGCCGGAGCTCTTCGGCTCGACGGCCATGCTGATGACCGTTTCAGGGAACTCGATCTTCTCAAGCACGACCTCGTGCTTCGGGTCGCACAACGTATCGCCCGTCTGACAGTCGCGCAGCCCGACGATCGCGACGATGTCGCCCACCCGGGCCTCCTGGATCGCCTCGCGGCGCTTGGCGAACACGCGGAAGATCCGGCTGACATTCTCCTTCTTGCGCCTGCTGGCGTTGTAGATGCGAGAGCCGCTCTTGAGCACACCCGAGTAAATCCGCACGAAGTTCAGGTCGACCGGCTTGTCGGCCACCACCTTGAACAGCAGCGCGCACAGCGGCTCATCGTCATCCGGCCTGCAGAGGATCTCCGTCTCCGGATCGTCCGGGTCTTGTCCCTTGACCGGCGGCATGTCCAGCGGGCTGGGCAGGAAGTCGACCACGCCATTGAGAAGCCGCTGAATGCCGATGAACTTCAGGGCCGACCCGCAGTAAACCGGCTGCGCCTGGTTGGTCACCGTCGCCCGCCGCAGGGCGGCCTTGAGCTCCTCGACCGGGATCGGCTGCTCGTGGATGTACTTGTCCATCAGCGTGTCGCATGTCTCGGCGACCTTCTCTTCCAGCAGGTGGCGCCACTTGCGAGCCAGGTCCATCATCTCTTCGGGGATATCCTGCTCGTGCCAGCGGCTGCCGAAGGACTCCGGCTTGAAGTACACGGCCTTCATCGAGATCAGGTCGATCAGCCCCTCGAAGTCCGATGATGCGCCGATCGGGATCTGCACGGGAACCGGGTTGGCCAGGAGCCGTTCCCGAATCTCCTCGACGCAACTGAAAAAATCCGCCCCGATCTTGTCCATCTTGTTGATCAGGCACAGCCGGGGCACTTCATACTTGCTCGCCTGCCGCCAGACCGTCTCGCTCTGCGCCTCGACCCCCTCCTTGGCGTCGAAGACCGCCACCGCCCCGTCGAGCACGCGCATGGAGCGCTCGACCTCGGCGGTGAAGTCCACGTGGCCGGGCGTGTCGATCAGGTTGACCGTGTGGCCGTCCCACTCCAGGCTCACCGCGGCCGAATAGATCGTGATACCGCGCGCCTGCTCCTCGGGGTCGAAATCAGTGGTGGCCGTCCCCTCGTGGACCTCGCCCATGCGGTGGATCCGGCCGGCATAGTAGAGAATGCGCTCGGTGGTGGTGGTCTTGCCCGCATCGATGTGGGCGGCGATGCCGATGTTCCTGGTCTTGGCTAACGGGTCGGATTTCATGGTATCACTCGTAAGTTTCACGGCCGGTCCAAAAAGAAAAAGAGCCCGCAGGCCTTGTCCAGATCCCCGAGCGTCAGGCGGCGGTTTTTCGCCGCCAGGACATCCCGATGGACTGACAACCCCTGCAGGCCCTTTCGCAGTCGCACATTACGACTCGGGACTTCCCGCACACATCGCTCGCGTCGATGCGTGCAGGGTCACCGCATCAGCGCGAGCCGCAAGCGCCTTGTGTGTTCAATGTTCCGTCTCCTTTGGAATGAGACGCCATACAGCGTCTCAACCAGCGACGTCCGGTAACAGCACTCAGGCCCATTGTCACCCGCCATCGTACAGGCCGGGCGTTCATTTCGTATGAGATAATCTACAACATTCTATGGGATCTGCCCACACGTCGACCCGCACCCGACAATTCGAACCCCGGGGTCCGGGCCGCCGCGGCCAGGCCATCTAGCGCCAGGCGAAGTGGGCAAAGGCCTTGTTGGCCTCGGCCATGCGGTGGACGTTCTCGCGCATCGTGTAGGCCGTGCCCTCGCGGTTGAGGGCATCCACCAGCTCGGTCGCGATCTTCTGCGCCATTGGACGGCCCTTCTTGCTCCGGGCGGCGTTGATCATCCAGCGGATCGCCAGCGACTGCTGACGCCGCGGGTTGACCGGCATCGGGACCTGGTAGTTCGAACCACCGACGCGCCGGCTGCGAACCTCGACGTTCGGCTTGACGTTCGACAGGGCGGTCTCGAAGACCTCGATGCTTGGCATGTCCTTGACCCGTTTTTCGACGAGATCAAGCGCATCATACATGATCTTCAGCGCGGTCGCCTTCTTGCCGCGCTCCATCATGCAGTTCGTGAACTTCGTGAGCAGCTTCGAACCGTGCTTGGCGTCCGGCACCAACTGCTCGATCGACTTGGTTCTTTTGTTTCTTCCCATTCTCGTTCACCCGGATGCATCGGCGAGGCGGTCAGCCCCGCGCTTGTGCCTGATTACTTCTTCTTCGCCCGCTTGACGCCGTACTTGCTGCGACTGCGGTTCCGCGGCCGGCCGTCCTTGTCGTTCTGCACGCCCGCGCAGTCCAGCGTGCCCCGCACGATGTGGTACCGCACGCCCGGCAGGTCGCGGACACGCCCGCCACGAACCAGCACCACCGAGTGCTCCTGCAGGTTGTGGTCAACGCCCGGAATGTACGCCGTGACCTCGCGGCCGTTGCTGAGCCGCACACGGGCCACCTTCCGCAGCGCCGAGTTCGGCTTCTTCGGCGTCATCGTCTTGACCTGCAGGCACACGCCGCGCTTCTGGCCGCAGCTCTCCAGGTCGCTGGAGCGGCTCTTCTTGAGCACCTTCGTCCGCCCGTGGCGGACCAGTTGTTGGATCGTTGGCATTCAGAATCTCCATCCTTCAAGGCCGCGGCTGCCATCGGCATCGGCCGATCCGGCGGCCCGATCTTGCACGCTGCTAAGGCTCCTGCTCAATCGGTAGCCCCTAGTTATACCCAATGCCGCCGGCAAACGCAAACGTTTGCGCCGATTCCCTCGGTCCCGCATTTGACGAGCCGCGACCGTAAGGGAGCGGTAAGCCCAGCCGGTGCCACAGCCTGCACCCCGCACAGCACGACCCTGCCTGCGCAGGGCCGTGGAAGCACCCGAAGGCATCTTTCGCCCTGACGGGGCCTTGGCGGGCACAGCCCGCCCTACACCGGCCGGCGGTGCGGGTTACGCACCGCCGCCATCACCACCGTCACCACCTTCCGACCCGTCGCCGGTGTCGCCCGAGGCCGCGGACTCAGCCGCCTCGACCTCTTCATCCATCTCCTCCAGCTCCGGCCGGCGGAACAACGCCTCCATCGCCGCAGCGCCGCTGGAGACCGTCTCGGGCTCCGGCAGCTCCTCCAGCACGTTGCGCTTGATCCTCAGGTTCAGGTACGGCTTGAAACCGGTCCCGGCCGGGACCAGGTGACCCAGGATCACGTTCTCCTTCAGGCCCACAAGATGATCCTGCGCACCGGCCAGCGCGGCCTCGGTCAGCACGCGGGTCGTCTCCTGGAAAGAGGCGGCCGCGATGAACGAGTCGCTCTGCAGCGAGGCCTTGGTCACGCCCAGCAGCAGCGTCTTGGCCGTCGCCGGACGCGGCTTGCGGGCCTTGGCCGGGGCAAGCCCCTCCTCCTCGGCCTTGCGGTTCGCCTCGGAGTACTGCTCCCGCGAGACGACCTGGTTGACGGCCATCTCGGTATCGCCGGCGTCCTTGATCTTGACGCTCTTGGCCAGCCGGTCGTTCTCGTGGCGGAACTTGAAGCGATCGACGACCTCGCCCGGCAGGAACGTGCTGTCGCCCGGGTTGTCGACCCGCACCTTGCGCAGCATCTGCGAGGCGATGATCTCGATGTGCTTGTCGTTGATGACCACGTTCTGCTGGCGATAGACGCCCTGCACCTCGGACAGCAGGTACTGCTGCAAGGCCTCCTCGCCACGGATCCGCAGGATGTCGTGCGGGACCAGCGGACCCTCGCACAGCGGATCGCCCGCGTTGACGAAGTCGCCCGTGTGGACCAGCAGGTGCTTGTCCTGCGGGACATAATGCTCCTTCTCCATGCCGCCTTCGCTCTTGATGACGATCGTCATCTTGCCGCGACGCTTGTCGGCGCGGATCTCGACGTTGCCCGAGATCTCCGCCATGACGGCCGGCTCCTTGGGCTTGCGGGCTTCGAACAGCTCCGTCACACGCGGCAGGCCGCCGGTGATGTCCTGCGTGCCGCTCGCCTCGCGAGGCCGCCGCCCCAGGATCTGGCCGGCCACGACCTCCTGCCCTTCCTCGACCTCGATACGCGTACGCGAACCGAGATAGTGGTAGTCCAGGATCTTGCCGTCGGTGTCGATGATGTTGATCTGGGGCCGCCGGCCGCCCTTGTGCTCGATGATGACCAGCTTGCTGCCGACGCGGCCCTCCTGCTCGAGCCGGGCGGTCAGGCCTTCCTCGATGTCCTGGAACTGGACGATACCGCCCTTTTCCGCCAGGATCGGCGTCATGTGCGGGTCCCACAGGACCAGCTGCGTCCGGACCGGGACTTCCTGCCCGTCCTTGACCATCAGCTGGCTGCCGTAGGGCACGCGATAGCGCTCCAGCTCGCGGCCCTTGGCATCGACGACCGCGATCTCGCCATTACGCCGCAGGCCGATGGTGATCGTCGACTCGATGTCCAGCGGATCCGGCACGACGACCGGGTTTACGTCGTGGAACTTGATCGTGCCGGCCTGGGCGTTGCGGATATCGCTCTCGACCACCGCGCGGGCCGCCACACCGCCGGTGTGGAACGTCCGCATCGTCAGCTGCGTACCCGGCTCGCCGATCGACTGGGCCGCGATGATGCCCACCGCCATGCCCTCTTCCACGTCCAGACCGGTCGAAAGGTCCTCGCCGTAGCAGGTGCGGCAGATGCCCACCGGGCTCTCGCACGTCAACGGGCTGCGAACACGAATCGCCTCGATCCCCAGATCGTCGATCCGGTCGGCGATCTCGTGGCTGATGATCTGGTTCTCCGCGACGATCACCGCATCCGTCACCGGGTGACGGATCGTGTCGCGGGCGACACGGCCGATGATCGACTCCTTCAGGCTGATCTCGACCTCTTCGCCCTTGTAGATCACCCGCTTGGTCAGGCCATGGATCGTGCGGCAGTCGATCTCCGTGATGATCACGTTCTGCGCCACGTCGATCAGCTTGCGGGTCAGATAACCCGAGTCCGCCGTCTTGAGGGCGGTATCCGCCAGACCCTTTCGCGCACCGTGCGTCGAACTGAAGTACTCGAGCACCGTCAGGCCTTCGCGGAAGTTCGTCTTGATCGGCGTCTCGATGATCTCGCCGCTCGGCTTGGCCATCAGGGCACGCATGCCCGCCAGCTGCCGGATCTGGTCGACGCTGCCACGGGCACCCGACTCGGTCATCAGGAACACCGGGTTGAGGTAGAGCTTGCCGCGCGGATCGCCCGGCTGGACGTACCGACCCTGCTCGTCGCGCATGTCGTTGCGCAGCTCGGTCAGCATCTCCTCGGTCACCTGCTCGCGGGCGTGAATCCAGATGTCGATCAACTGGTTCGACCGCTCGGTCTGCGTGATCGCCCCCTGCTGGTAGCCCCGCTCCACGCGGTCGACCTGCTTCTGGGCGGCGTTGATGATCTTTTCCTTGTTGGCCGGCACACGCAGGTCCGCCACGCTCAGGCTCAAGCCCGCCAGCGTCGCGTTCTTGAAGCCCAGCGTCTTGATGCCGTCCAGCAGATCGATCGTCGCCGACCGGCCGAGCATCTGGTGGCAGTCCGCGATCACACGGCTCTGGCCCTTGTTATTCAGCGTGCAGTTGTAGAACGGCATCCCCAGCGGGATGATGTCGTGGAAGATCAACCGGCCGACCGTCGTCTCGATCAGGTTGTTGGCCGGCATCGGCTCGGGCGGGTCGTTCCGGCCGTTGACCACCACCTTCCGACCCGTGATCCGCACGCGGATCAGGTCGTGCAAGGCGATCTTCTTCGTCGCATAGGACAGCATCGCCTCGTGCTCGTCGGCGAAGGCGGGCAGCTTCTCCGGCCGCTCCATCCGCTCGTGTCGGTACGTCAGGTAGAACGTGCCGAGAACGATATCCTGCGACGGCGACATGATCGGCCGGCCGTCGGCGGGGCTGAAGATGTTGTTGGTCGCCATCACCAGCGTCTGCGCCTCGGCCTGGGCCTCGATCGACAGCGGCAGGTGCACCGCCATCTGGTCGCCGTCGAAGTCGGCGTTGAAGCCCCTGCAGACCAGCGGGTGGATCTTGATCGCGTTGCCCTCGACCAGCACCGGCTCGAAGGCCATGATGCCCATCCGGTGCAGCGTCGGGGCACGGTTCAGCATCACCGGGTGCTGGTAGATCACCTCTTCCAAGATGTCCCAGATCTCCTGGTCGCGACGCTCGAGCATCTTTTTCGCGCTCTTGATCGTATCGGCCAGGCCCCGCTCACGCAGCTTGCGGATGATGAACGGCTGGTACAGCTCCAGGGCGATCTTCTTGGGCAGACCGCACTGCCACAGCCGCAGCTCCGGACCGACCACGATCACCGACCGGGCCGAATAGTCCACACGCTTGCCCAGCAGGTTCTCGCGGAATCGTCCCTGCTTGCCCTTGATCATGTCGGTCAGCGACTTCAGGGGGCGGTTGGAGCTGCCCAGCACCGGGCGGCGGCACCGGCCGTTGTCGAACAGCGCGTCGACCGCCTGCTGCAGCATCCGCTTTTCGTTGCGGATAATGACCTCGGGCGCGTTCAGGTCGATCAGCTTCTTGAGCCGGTTGTTGCGGTTGATGATCCGGCGGTACAGGTCGTTCAGGTCGCTGGTGGCGAAGTTGCCGCTTTCCAGCAACACCAGCGGCCGCAGGTCCGGCGGGATCACTGGGATCACGTCCAGGACCATCCACTCCGGCTTGTTGCCGCTGTGGCGCAGCGCCTCGACGACCTTGAGCCGCTTGATCAGGTCCTTGCGCTTCTGCTTGCTGGTCGTCTTGTCGATCGCCTCGCGGATGTCCACGCCCAGCGTCTCCAGCCGCAGCTCGCCCAGCAGCGTCTTGATCGCCTCGGCGCCCATCATCGCCCGGAAGTTCGCCACGCCGTACTTCTCGACGGCCGCGCGGTACTCCTCCTCGGTCAACACCTGCGCGGGCTTGAGCGGCGTGTCGCCCGGATCGGTGACGGTATAGTCCTGGAAGTAGACCACCTTCTCCAGGTCCGACACCTTCATGTCCAAGAGGGTGCCGATCCGGCTGGGCGGGGCCTTGAAGAACCAGATGTGCACGATCGGCGCGGCCAGGTTGATATGGCCCATCCGCTTGCGGCGGACGCGGCTGTGCGTGACCTTCACGCCGCAGCGGTCGCAGATCATGCCCTTGTGCTTGGTGCCCTTGTACTTGCCGCAGGCACACTCCCAGTCTCGCTCCGGCCCGAAGATCCGTTCGCAGAACAGACCGTCACGCTCGGGGCGATACGTACGATAATTGATGGTCTCAGGCTTTTTGACCTCGCCAAAAGACCACGAACGAATGTCGTTCGGGCTGGCCAGGCTCACGCGGACGGACCCGTAATCGTTGATCCGATCGTAAACGCTTTCGGTAGCCATCAACCGACCTTCCTTTCTTTATTCGATTCACCCGCTCAGGCGGGTGCGTTCTTCCATCATGCAATCACAACCGCTGGATCCGGGCCGGGTGCCCGGGTGCCGGGTGCCATGGCTGCGCTGTTGGCGACCATGGAATCCCGCGGAGGGGAGTTGTCTCCCGATCCCGCGGTCCCCGCCGGTGCCCCTGCGCCTCCCGGCGTGCGAGGCACCGCACAGGCGCTACAGCGCCTGCTTTTTCTCCAGCTGCATGTTCAGGCCCAGGCCGCGGATCTCGTTGCACAACACGTCGAACGAAACCGGCGTGCCCGCCTCGAGCGTGTTGGCGCCCTTGACCATACTCTCGTAGATCTTGGTGCGCCCCTCCACGTCGTCGCTCTTGACCGTCAGCAGCTCCTGCAGGATGTGGGCCGCGCCGTATGCCTCCAGCGCCCAGACCTCCATCTCGCCGAACCGCTGGCCGCCCGCCCGCGCCTTGCCGCCCAACGGCTGCTGGGTGATCAGCGAGTACGGGCCCGTGCTCCGCGCGTGGATCTTGTCGTCGACCAGGTGGACCAGCTTCAGCATGTACATCTGCCCGACCGCCACCGGCTGGTCGAACGGCTCGCCCGTCCGCCCGTCGATCAGCGTGATCTTGTTGCCGACCGGCATCTCGACGAGAATCTCCTCTGGATGGGGAACGCGCGTAGCTATCTTGTGCTCCTCAACTGCTTCAAGCAGGCCTACCTGCAGTCCCGCATCTACCTGATCCTCGCTCAGGCTCTCAATCTCTCGTGAGAAGCTTCTGACCCAGTTAGTGTTCCCAAGATGCACTAGGAGTCTTTCCTTCAAACCTTGGACATCCGGGTTCTCGCTCTTCTTCTCGCCCGCAAGTCCGATATAGCCTTCGGCGACGCCTCCCGTCTCTTTGTTACGGAAGAAGTAGATCGCTTGCCGATTCTCTGTCTTGTTGAAATTCGCGCGAGTGCTGCTCGTCCATCCATTCCCATCATTGATCTCGTCGATGCACTTCTTGAGAAGCTTTCCGAGCTTGCCCCTATCTCGATCAAGTCGCGCTCTGGCCTCCTCAACGCGCCGCCGTCCTTTCGCACCCTTGGGGCTTGCATTGAATCTAGGAAGATGTGCCCTCTCGGGTGAACGCGCTTCAGGGTCAGGATAATGCGCTATCAAGGCTTCCTCGAGTTGCCTCAGCTCATCTTTGGAAAGCGCGCCACCATCATCCGTGTATACGAACTTGAACTCACTAAGCCAGTTATCAAGCCCCTGCTGCACGAACGCCCTAGGGTCTTCCTTTGCTAGCGATAGCATCTGCTCCCACTTCGCAGCCTTACTGTCACCAGAACGGGAAAGACCTGCCAGTTCAGCGTTGCGAGCACGCACGTGCTGGTTCGCCTCCTCCATGCACGCCGCGATCTCTTCCTCGCTCGCCCCGTCGAACACCGGCGTGAGGGCCTGGAAGCCCAGCACCGACGCCGCCCACCCCAGGTGCGTCTCGAGGATCTGCCCGACGTTCATACGACTGGGAACGCCCAGCGGATTCAGAATGATGTCCACCGGCGTGCCGTCCTCGAGGAACGGCATGTCCTCGACAGGCACGATACGGGCGATCACGCCCTTGTTGCCGTGCCGGCCGGCCATCTTGTCGCCGACGCTCGTCCGCCGCTTGGTCGCCACCCAGACCTTCACCATCTCCAGCACGCCGCTGGGCAGCTCGTCGCCCCGCTTCATCTGGGCGACCTTGCGCTCCCGCTCCTCGTCGATCTCCATCAACCGCGGCCAGTACTGGCGGGCGATCTCCATCGCCGGCTCGCGCATCGCGGCGGGCTTGATCCACCGCAGCGCCCCGTCGACCATCTGCTCCTTGACCTTGTCGATCTGCTCGAGGATCACGTCGTCGTCGTCGCTCTTGCCGACCTTCTGGCGGGTCTCCGGGTCGATCATGACGTTGCCGGTCACTTCCTCGATCGCCAGGACCATCTGCTTGAAGACCCGGACCATCTTGCCGTTGCACTCGGCCTCGAACTCCTTGACCTTCCGGGCGATATCCTTCTTCTGCTCGTCGCTCATCTGCGTGCGCCGGCTGAACCGCTTGGCACCGATGACGATGCCCTCGGCACCGGCCGGCATCTCCAGCGAGTCGTTCTTGACGTCCTCGCCGGCCCGCCCGAAGATCGCGTGCAGCAGCTTCTCTTCCGGCGTCAGTTCGGTCTTGCTCTTGGGGCTGACCTTGCCGACCAGGATGTCGCCCGGCCCGACCCGCGTGCCGATCTGCACCACGCCGTTCTCGTCGAGGTACCGCAGGGCCCGCTCCGAGACGTTGGGAATGTCGCGGGTGAACTCCTCGCGACCCAGCCGCGTCTCGCGGACCTCCACCTCGTAGTCCTCGATGTGGATGCTGGTGAAGGTGTCCTCCTGGACGAGCCGCTCGCTGATGGTGATCGCGTCCTCGAAGTTGTACCCGTCGTAGATCATGAACGCGACCAGGATGTTCTTGCCCAAGGCCAGTTCACCCCGATGGGTGCTCGGACCGTCGGCGATGATCTGGCCCTTTTTCACCTTTTCGCCGATCCGGACCAACGGCCTTTGATTCAGGCAGGTCCGCTCGTTCAGCCCGTGGAACTTGCGCAGCTCGTACTCATCCACGTCGTCGATGGCGATCCGCTGCGCATCCACGTAGGTGACCTTGCCGTCCTTGCGGCTGCGGACCACCATGCCGCTGTTCTCGGCAACCACCCGCTCCATGCCGGTGGCGATCACCGGCGGCTCGGCCACCAGCAGCGGAACGGCCTGACGCTGCATGTTCGAACCCATCAGGGCCCGGTTCGCATCGTCGTGCTCCAAGAACGGGATCAGGCTCGCCGAGACACCCACGGTCTGCCGGCCGGACACGTCGATGTACGCGATCTCCTTGCTGGAGACCTGGCTCATCTCGCCGTAGGCCCGCGCCAGCGCCGCGCCCTCGCGGAGCTTGTACTTGTGGCCGTGGCCGCCGCCACGCTCGCGACGCATCCGCGTCAGGTGCGCGGCCTTTTCCTCGATCTCGGGCAATCCGTTGCTGTAGGCCGGCCAGTCGATCGCGTCCGGCGGCGAGAGGATGCTCCGCATCTCCTCGTCGGCCCGCAGGTAGGCGACCTCGCCGTTGACCTTGTTACGCTCGACCTTGCGGTACGGCGTCAGCATGAAACCGTAATCGTCCACCCGCGAATAGATGCTCATCGAACTGATCAGACCGATGTTCGTGCCTTCAGGCGTCTCGATCGGGCAGATCCGGCCGTAGTGGCTGATGTGCACGTCGCGGACCTCGAAGCCTGCCCGCTTGCGGTTCAGACCGCCCGGGCCCAGGGCCGAAAGCCGCCGCTCGTGCGTGAGCTGGCTGAGCGGGTTGGTCTGGTCGACGACCTGGCTCAGCTCGCCGCGCCCGAAGAAGTACTCGATGCTGCTCGAGACGCTCTTGCTGTTGACCAGTTCGGCCAGGCGGGTCAGTTCGTT
The DNA here is from genome assembly GCA_041687575.1 of Phycisphaerae bacterium. GTDB lineage: Bacteria > Planctomycetota > Phycisphaerae > UBA1845 > JANYLN01 > JANYLN01. The sequence continues at coordinate 34,896 of JAWLBS010000005.1, forward strand.
GGGGTCCTTGACCGTCATTCGCTCCTGGACCGTGCGGCGCAGCTTCAGCAGGCCCTTGCGCAGCTCCTCGGTCGCCAGCTCGCCGATGGTCCGCAGCCGCCGGTTGCCCAGGTGGTCGATGTCGTCCAGGTCGGTCTTGGGGTTGTTCTCGCGGAGCCCCAGTATGTACTTCAGGGCGTTGATGAAGTCGATCGTCTGGAGGCTCATGACCTCCTCGGACACCTCCTGATCGAACTTGCGGTTCATGCGGAACCGACCGACCCGCCCCAGGCGGTACCGGCTGTCGTCGCGGAATTTCTCGTCGAAGAGCTTGCGGGCCTTGTCCAGCTGCGGCGGACTGCCCGGGCGCAGCCGGGTGTAGATCTTCAGCAGCGCCTCTTCGTGCGTCTTGGTGGTGTCTTCCAGCAGCGTCTTGATGATCAGCGGGTCGGCCGCGGCGTCGGCGACCTCCAGCTGCTTGATGGAACTGTTCTGGATCCGCGTGAGGGCCTCGCCGACCTGGCTGCCGGCCGGCAGGAGGATCTCGTCGGGGTTCTCCTCGTCGACCACGTCGGTCACGACGTACATGTCGGGCTGGAGCTGGCTGACCTTGACGGTCCTGGTGGGGTAGAACTCGCGAATGAGCTCGGGGTCCGTGCCGTACTTGGGATCCAGGGCCCGCAGGAAACAGGTGGCGGCGAACTTGGTCGACTGGTCGATCCGGATCGCCAGCACGTCCTTGCGGGTGACGTTCACCTCGACCCAGCTGCCACGCTCCGGGATGATCCGGCAGGCGTGCAGCGGACGGTTGCCCTCGACGGTATCCATCGTGAAGTCCACGCCCGGCGAGCGGTGCAGCTGGCTGACGATCACACGCTCGGCGCCGTTGACGATGAACTCGCCGCCGCCGATCATGATCGGGATCTCGCCCAGGTAGATCATGTCCTCCTTGATCTCCGGGCTGTCCTTACGGATCAGCCGCACGCGGATCCGCAGCGGCGAGCCGTAGGTCAAACGCAGCTCGCGGCACTCGTCCGGCGTGTACCGGGCGCGGCCGAGCTCGTACCCGAGGTACTCCAGCTGCATGTTGCCATCGTAGCTGTCGATCGGGAAGGTCTCACGGAACAGGGACTCGAGCCCGACGTCCTGGCGGTTCTCAACCCGAACGTTGGCCTGGAGGAACCGGGCATAAGAGAGCGTCTGCACCTCGATGAGGTTGCCGATCTCCACCGCATCGATGCTCTTGCCGAAATCGCGTACGCGATCGAATCTTATCATGTCTCGACCTCGTCTGGTTGGACAGCCCCGAACGGGTCACGCACCGGCCCCGGCCAAACGAAAAACACCGCCGCATGACAACACGCCCCCTGCAAGGGAGGATTCGTGCCTTGCGACGGTTTGGCCAACAGCCTTGGCGTAACTCGTCAAAAGCGTTCCTCTTGAACGTTTCTTGCGACTTATTCTCAGGTGGGACCCGCTACTGCCCGCTCAGCGCCATCTGAAGCAGCCATATGTCCCGGTTAACAGGCTGGTTCCCGCGCCAAGTATGGATGAGCTCCGTATTATAGGCCAGCCCGCAAATGCGTCAAGGCCCCCGCGGGCAGAAAAAACAAACCCGGGCGAACCAGCATTCCTGCCGGCCCGCCCGGGTTCATATCTGCTTGCAGTTCAGGAAGTTCGAGCAACACCCCGCATCATCTGCCAACGAGCCGCGACCGTAAAGTCGCGGCAAACCCGCGGATGCGCGCCCGCGCCGCCCCGTCGAGCCTTACTTGCCCTTGACCTCGACCTCGCCGCCGGCTTCCTTCAGCTCGGCCTCGAGCTTCTCGGCCTCTTCCTTGCTCAGGTTTTCCTTGACCGCCTTGGGCGCGCTGTCGACCAGGTCCTTGGCTTCCTTCAGGCCCAGGCTCGTCGCCGCGCGGACGACCTTGATCACCTGGATCTTCTTGTCGCCAGCCGCCTTGAGGATCACGTCGAAGCTGGTCGGCTCGGCCTCTTCCTCAGCGGGAGCGCCGCCCGCCGGACCCGCCATCATCACCGCGCCGCCCGCCGGCTCGATGTTGTATTCCTGCTTCAGGTAATCAACCAGGTCCTGCGCCTGCTTGATCGTCAGGCTGACGATCTTGTCGCCCAGCTCCTTGGTTTCCGCGCTGAATTCCTTGGCCGGTGCTTCCGGTGCTTCTGCCATCACACACTCTCCACTCGCTATCGCTACCATCTTGCGCCTGCCGGATAGCCGAGATCCCGTTGACCCCGTTTAACCCTTTCGGGGCAGTCCGCGGCGAAGCGCTTGTTTCATCCGTTCCGTCAGGCTGCTTCGGTCGCCTCGGCTGCCTCGGCACCCTCGCCGCCTTCGGCCTTGGCGACAATCGCCTTGAGGCAACCGGCGATCCTGCCCGCCGGGCCGCCCATGCAGCCGACCAGCTTGCGGGCCGGGCCGATCACACAGCCCAGCACGTCCGCATGCATCTCGCGCCGGCCCTTCATTTCGGCGATGCGGGTCACCGGGATCAGCTCCGGATCGCCCTCGATCACGCCGAACTCCAGCTCCATCTTGGCGAACTCGCGCTCCCTTGAGGCCGCCACGACTTCCTTGGCCACGTCGATGACCGACTCGCCGCCGCACACCAGGGCCGACGGGCCCTCAAGACCCTTCGCCAGCGGCTCCAGGGGCTTGCCCTTCAGAGCCACCCGCGCCAGGGTGTTCTTGACGACGTGCAGCTCGATGCCCTTGGCGTGCAGCCGGCGACGCAGATTGTTGTTCGCAACCGCGTTCAGACCGATGATCCGCACCACCAGGGCGCTGTCCCGGTCACCGTACCGCTTGACCAGCTCGTCGACGATATAGGTTTTCAGCTGCTTGCTCATGTTCCATCCTCGCTCCGGCAACCCGGAATTACGCCGCCACCGGCACCACCGTCTGGACCTCGACCGCCGGGGTCATCGTCGCCTTGATGCACACCTTCTTGACGAACGTCCCCTTGGCCGCCGCCGGCCGCATCCGGCGGATGTGCTCCATGAATGCCTCGATATTCTGCTTGAGCGACTCGTCGGTGAAACTCACCTTGCCGACCAGGGCGTGGATGTTGCCGCCCGCATCGTTGCGGAACTCGACCTTACCCGCCGCATAGTCCCGCACGGCCGTCTCGACATCCGCCGTAACCGTGCCGCTCTTGGGCGAGGGCATCTTGCCCTGCGGACCGAGGATCCGGCCGAGGCGACCCACCCGGCCCATCAGCGAGGGGTGGGAGACCGCCACGTCGAAGTCCGTCCAGCCGCCCTGGACCTTCTGGATCAGCTCGTCGCCGCCGACTTCCACCGCGCCGGCCTCGCGGGCCTTCTCGGCCTGCTCGCCCTCAGCGAAGGCGATGACCCGGCGGCTTTTGCCGATGCCGTTGGGAAGGCTCACCGAGCCGCGAAGCATCTGGTCGGCCTGCTTCGGGTCGATGCCCAGGTTCATGGCGACTTCGACGCTCTGGTCGAACTTGGTAGGGGCCGCGGCGACCATCTCCTTGATCATCTTGATCGCCTCGTCCAGCAGCTGGGCGCTGCCCAGCCGCTCGGCCACCGCTTCAGTGGCCTTTGCGTACCGCTTGCTTCGTTCTCGCATGTTCGTGCTCCCACTGTTATTCAAGCCCGTGGTCGGGCCTTCTGGTTGTCACGTAGGGTGGGCTATTGCCCACCAATCTTTTCCATCGAATCCCCGCCGGGTATCACAGTCCTGCGGTCGTGCCCCCTGCGGCGTAGCCTCTGGCGAAGCCGGGGGCAGCGGCCTGCGGGTCCAACGTCCATCAATCGACGACGTCCAGCCCCATGCTGCGGGCGGTGCCCGCGACGATGTTCGAGGCGGCCTCGACGTTGAAGGCGTTCAGGTCGGCCATCTTGCGCTCCGCGATCTCGCGGACCTGCGCCGTGGTAACCTGCCCGACCTTGTTACGGTTCGGCTCGCCCGAGCCCTTCTCGATCTTGGCCGCCATCCGCAGCAATACGCTGGCGGGGGGGCTCTTGACCACGAACTCGAACGTCCGGTCGCCATACACGGAGATCACCACCGGGACGGTGATGCCCTGCAGGTCGCCGCCCGTGCGGGCGTTGAACTGCTGGATGAACTGCCCGATGTTCACGCCGTGCTGGCCGAGTGCCGGTCCGATGGGCGGGGCGGGAGTCGCCTGTCCACCGCGGGCCTGCAATTTGATCTTCGCCGTTACTTCCTTCGCCATCTTTCGAAACCCTCTATCGGTTACCGCCGGTTACACCCGCTCGAGATTCCAGTACTCCACGTCCACGGGTGTCGAACGGCCAAAGATCGTGATAAGCACCGTGACGGTCTGCTTCTGCTCGTCGACGCTCTCGACCTCGCCTTCGAAATTCTCGAAACTGCCCTCGCGAATCTTGACCCGGTCGCCCTTCTTGTACTGCATGGAGACCATGCCGCTGGACTGGTCGGGCCGCTCGGCGATCGCCAGCATCTTCTCCACCTCGGGCGGATTCATCGCGCTGGGCTTGCCCTCCGAGCCGATGAAGTCGCCGACGCCCGTGGTCTCCTTGATCAGGAACCAGACGTCCTCCTGGATGCTGCCGTCCTCTTCGGTCCGCATCTCCACGAAGACATAGCCCGGGTAGAGCTTGCGATTGTACACGCGGCTCTGCCCGCCCTTGATCCGCCGCTCGGGCACGGTCGGCACGAGCACACGCCCGACACGGTCGGTCATGCCCTCGATCTCGACCTTGCGGGTCAGGGCGTCGCGGACCTGCTCTTCCTTGTTGGAAGCCACACGCAGGACGTACCACTCCATCCCCACCTCGGTCGGGGCCTGTTCCTGGTCCTGAACCTCGTCCGGCTGGGAAGCCTGAGGGTCCGGCTGGATCTCGTCCTGGTTGGCGTTCGGTGTATCGTTCATTGCATTCACAATTTCTGCTGCTTCTGATGCCGCGGAAACCGGCGGAACCTAGAACGGCGTCTTGAGCACCCCGATCAGCCGGAAGAACCAGGTGAAGAACAGATCGACCGTGAACAGGCCGATCGTCAGGAAGATCACCATGCCGATCACGACCTTGGTCGCACCCCAGACTTCCTTGCGGCTGGACCAGGTCACCTTCTTCATCTCGCCTTCGGTGGCAATCAGGAAGTCGGCCGATGAGCGGTTGACGCCGATCAGGTACCAGACCAGCAGGGCCACTGCCCCGCAGATCGCCAGCGATGTCGCCACCGCCGCCCATTCACCCGTCTGACTGAAAGGCACCTGCAGCTTCTCATACATCCAGTTCCAGGCGCCCAACAGGATCACGCCGGCACCGACACCCGACCACAGCCGGATCTGCTTGCCCTGATGAGGCTTATACATACTGAACAGGTTGAACGCGCTCCGCGAACGGGCCGACGGCGCCGTTCGCGCGGCGGCGGCCTTCCTGCCTTCCGCTTCGTCCATCACAACCGACTCCTGCGGCTCAGCCACAGCGTTGCTGTTGCGGTTTTTCGCCATGAGGCCTTTTCCATCTTTCAGTCATGCGCCGGGGCCCGAATCCAGCATGCCCCGAATGCAACACCAGGGGCGGAGGGACTCGAACCCCCAACCGCCGGTTTTGGAAACCGGTGCTCTAGCCAATTGAGCTACGCCCCTGTGCCAGCCAGGCGCCCGGGACGAACCCGTGCGCCTGGAGCACAGATCTATCTCTTACTTGCGCTTGAGCTTGTGAACCTTGTGCACCCGCTCGCGGGGGCAGTACTTCTTCAGTTCCAGCTTCGGCGCGCCGCCCATCACGTTCACGTTCGTGCGGTAGTTCAACTCCCCGCACTCCGTGCACTGAAGCCAGGCGTCCTCACGACGTTGACCCTTCTTTGCCATCGCTCTGCCACCTTATCGCAGCATCCGTCGCCGGATCTACTGCAGGACCTTGGTCACAACGCCCGAGCCGACAGTCCGGCCACCCTCGCGAATCGCGAAACGCAGACCTTCGTCCATCGCGATCGGGTACATCAGCTCCACGACGCCCAGCACGTGGTCGCCCGGCATGCACATCTCGGCCTTGCTGCCGTCGGCGGCACGCAGCTCGTGAACCGCACCGGTCACGTCCGTCGTCCGGAAGTAGAACTGCGGACGGTAACCCGCGAAGAACGGGGTGTGCCGGCCGCCCTCTTCCTTCTTCAAGACGTAAATCTGGCACTCGTACTTGGTGTGCGGCGTGATGCTCTTGGGGGCGGCCAGAACCATGCCGCGCTCCAGGTCGGTCCGCTCGACGCCACGCAGCAGACAGCCCACGTTGTCGCCGGCCTGACCCTCATCCAGGGTCTTGTTGAACATCTCAACGCCCGTGACGACGCTCTTCTTGGTGTCACCCAGGCCGACGATCTCGACGTCCTGGCCGACCTTGATCTGGCCACGCTCGATACGGCCCGTGCCGACCGTGCCGCGCCCCTTGATGCTGAACACGTCCTCGATCGGCATCAGGAACGGCTTGTCGATTTCGCGGACCGGCTCGGGAATGTAGCTGTCCAGGGCGGCGACCAACTCCTCGATGTGCTTGACACCCTCGGGCTTGGCTGCCAGGGCCGCCAAGGCCGAACCGCGAATCACGGGGATGTCATCGCCCGGGAAGTCGTACTTGCTGAGCAGCTCGCGGACCTCCAGCTCCACCAGGTCCAGCAGCTCCGGATCATCGACCAGGTCGACCTTGTTCAGGAAGACCACGATCGCCGGCACGTTGACCTGGCGGGCCAGCAGGATGTGCTCGCGGGTCTGCGGCATCGTGCCGTCAGCCGACGAGACCACCAGGATCGCCCCGTCCATCTGGGCGGCGCCGGTGATCATGTTCTTGACGTAGTCGGCGTGGCCCGGACAGTCCACGTGCGCGTAGTGGCGGCTCTCCGACTCGTACTCGACGTGGGCCGTGGCAATGGTCAGAATCTTGGTGTCGTCGCGCCGGCCGTCCTTCTCGGAGGCCTTGGCGATCTGATCATAGCTGCGGAAGTTCGACAAGCCCTTGTCAGCCAGCACCTTGGTGATGGCCGAGGTGAGCGTGGTCTTGCCATGGTCGACGTGACCGATCGTGCCGATGTTCACGTGCGGCTTGGTTCTCTCGAAGACGCCCTTTGCCATTGCCTACTACTCCTCCATTTTGCCCCGCTCGCCAGGGCGAGCTTCCTGTTCCAAGCGATTTCCGTTCTTGTCTGCCTCTGTCGTACGCCTCTCGCCTTGCGGCAGCCGAAAAAAGGCCCGCATGGCAACCGCACGACTCCAAAAAGAGCTGCTGATGGGGGTTGAACCCATGACCTCGTCCTTACCAAGGACGCGCTCTACCACTGAGCTACAGCAGCACCGACACCTCGCTACCGGCGTCGCGCCCGTCTACAGAAGCCGTCTATTGTACAAGCGGCATCCGGACAGTCAATCGTCGTTTTTTGCTTCCGACGACCGGAAAGAGCGGGCGATGGGAATCGAACCCACATAGCCGGCTTGGAAGGCCGGTGCTCTACCATTGAGCTACGCCCACGCCGCGCCAACACAATCCGCCCGCCGAAGCCATTGACCCCGGCGGGCGAACCATTTTGCGAGCTGCTCCCGCGTCACGCGCGGCTCACTCACATGGTCGGAGCAGGATTCGAACCTGCGTAGGCAATGCCAGCGGGTTTACAGCCCGCCCCCTTTAGCCACTCGGGCATCCGACCATCCGACTAAAACGCCGCCCCGGCGGGTGCCGCGACGGCAAGATGTCTAAGAATAAAGCACACGCCACCGCCTGTCAACCGCACCGCGCGATCCGCCGCCAGCCGGATCATGCCGCAGAGGCTCGCCGGACCCAGAGTTGCAATTCAGATCGACGCGGGTGACAAACCGGAGGAGCCCTCCGCCCTGCCCGCCGCTGAAAGCCGGGTGCCACAATCCTGCGAAGGGCAGTGCTGTAGCCCACCGCAGCCGCGACGAATGTCTACCCGCGCACCGCCCCCGCCACCGACTCGTCCATCTCGAGATCGATTCCGCTTGCCGCATCGTTGAACAGCACCCGGCCGGCCTTGACCGTCATCTGGACACATAAGTCGTTGTCCATGACGACGATATCGGCATCTTTGCCCACCGCCAGGATCCCCCGGCAGTGCTTCATCCGAAGGATGCGGGCGGCGTTGAGCGAGGCCATCTGCGCCGCGTGCGTCAGCGGGGCCCCCGCCTCGCGCACCATCGTCCGCACCGCCTGGTCCATCGTCAGCGTGCTGCCTGCCAGCGTATCCGATGCCGAGCCATCTTCTTCGGCCAGGTACGCCCGCCCGCCGCTGACGTGCACCGTCTGGCCCGAAAACTCGAACGTCCCGTCCGGCATGCCCGCCGCCCGGATCGCGTCGGTCACAAGAATGATCTTGTCGTGCGTCTTGATCTTCAGCAGCAGCTGCAGCACCGCCGGGTGCACGTGCACCGCGTCGGCGATCACCTCGACGAACAACTCGTCCCGCAGCAGCGTGCCGACCAGCACGCCCGGCTTGCGGTGGTGCATCGGCCGCATCGCGTTGAAAATGTGCGTCACACCCTCCAGGCCGTTGTCGATCGCCTCGGAGACCTGGTCGTACGAGGCCTGGGAATGCCCGATCGCCAGGTGGATGCCGTGCATCGCCGCCTCGCGCGCCACCGCCAGGCCCCCGGGGATCTCCGGCGAGATCGTCATCGCCTTGATGCAGCTGTTGGCCCGGTCGTAGATCTCCTGCCACGATTCCAACTCGGCGGCCCACATGTAGTCCGGCCGGATCGCCCCGTGCATCTCGGGGTTCATGAACGGCCCTTCCAGGTGCACGCCCTCGAGGATCCGGGTCGGCCGATCGGCCTTGCACGCCGCGACCAGCCGGTCCAGGGTCTCATAAAAAGGCCGCTTCGGCTGCGGGTAAACCGTTGCCAGCATCGAGGTCGTGCCATGAGCGGCGTAAAACCGCTCGACCTTCGCCAGGCCTTCCGTGTCGGCGCAGGAAAAGTCCTCCCCGCAGCCGCCATGCACGTGGATGTCGATGAAGCCAGGCATGACGTACCGGCCACCAAGGTCGACTTCCCGGGCTCCACGCGGAATGGAAACATCCTCGCGCGGCCCGAACTGGACGATCATCCCGTCACGGATGACCATCGCGGCGTCGAGTTCCATTCGATAAGGGGTGATGGCATTGAAACCGCAGAGGTAAATCGGGTGAGCCGGCACGTCTGTTCCTTCCAATGTTAGGGTCGAGGCCACAATATCCGCACTCGCGGGTCCGGTCCAGCGATGAAACAACCATCGGCCGGACCCGCCGGAGTCTTTATAACAGTATAGCACCCTCGCCAATCGCTGCATGTGCAAGGGACTGCTGGTCTTGTGTCAGAAAGGCCTTCGCATGCGGTGAGCAGAGCCCGTTGCCCCCCAGACCAGCCGCTGTAACAGCCATTCACGACGGGCATCCCGTGGACCCTCTGCCCCGCCATCGGCTGGCATGTATCTCGGCCGCACAATGGAGGAGGGTGGCCCCCCTGTCGAAGATCTGCCGACGCCGCCCCGCTATTCGTTTTATACGAACGTTACCAACGATTAATTCTGTTTGTCCGAAGCGTTCCCCACGCGTATATATTGTGCATCGGCAAGGCAGTGGTTGTTGCTGCGCGCGTCGCGCTGTCGAACCGGCCGACCGGCAAACATCCCCGCGGCGGGATTGTCCACGGTTACGGAGAAAAACTCGATGTCGCCAAGAGAAATTCATACAACGGAACAAGACATGGCTCGGCTGCGCGAGCTGCTGGCCAATGCCTCGCGCAATGGTCACCGACCAGATTTGGTTGCGCTGGAAGCGGAACTGCGCCACGCACAGATCGTTCCGGCACAGGACATCCCCAAGGACGTCGTCACGATGAACTCGGAGGTCGTGCTTCGCGATATGGCCGCACGCGAGGATCTCGTCTATACGCTCGTGTTCCCGGAAGAGGCGAACCTCGACCTGAACCGCATCTCCGTGCTGGCCCCCATCGGCACCGCCATGCTCGGCTGCAAGAAAGGCGATGCCTTTGAGTGGCAGGTGCCGGCTGGTTGCCGGAAACTGAAAATCAAGGACATCCTGTTCCAACCGGAGGCGGCTGGCCGATTCGACCTTTGACCCCGGACCGGCGCGGCATGGCGCGGTAATCTTCGGTTTCGATTCTCCGTCGCGTATGGTTCGGCATGCGAGCGGCACCGGTTGCCACGGCCCGATGTGCGCCGCGGCATTACACCGCCGAGGCCTGTAACAACTCCCGAATCCCCGTGAAGATGAGCTCGGCAGCCAGGCTGGCCAGCACGAGTCCCGTCAGCTTGGTCAGAACCGACATGATTCGCGGCGGCAGCAGGCGCTGCGCCCGCGCTGCCACGTACAGCAGGGCGCCCACCGACAGGACGGCGGCCAGCAGGGCCCCGACGGCGACCGCCTGCGATCGGATATCTCCACCGAAGTTGCGGTGAACGTCCGCGCCCAGAACCAGCAGCGTGCCCGTGGTCCCCGGCCCGACGGTAACGGGCATCGCCAGCGGCACCACGGATATGTCCTCATCCTCGCCCGGGGCTCGCTGTTCCGAACCGCCTTTGACCAACGCCACTGCCGACAGGAACAACAGTGCCCCGGCGCCGACGCGGAAAGCGTCCAGCGTGATCCCCATCACGCCGAAGATCGAGTTGCCGAACAGGTAGAGAATCAGGCTGAATACGATGACCGCCCCGACGGTCCGCACGGCGATCCGGCACCTCTGCCGGCTGGCCATGCCTGAGGTCATCGACAAAAACGTCGAGATCACGAAGAACGGCGTCAGCAGGAAAAACAGCTTGATGTAGGTGTTGATAAACAGGTCGAACACCAGGGCGGCTCCCACAAGACTCCCACGTATCGGGCGGGTTACCAAGCCTTAATGCTAACGCCTGGTGCAGGTCATCACAAGCCGCCATGCCCGTAACAACACGCGATCCTGATTGAAGGGTGCGTCCGCTCCCGGGCCTCTTCCTGTCGGCCCGGAACCGCCCCCCGCTCTCCACGATCTGCCATTTGATAGAACCGAACAGAGACGCCACTACAGTGTGCTGTTAGAATATCTCTTCCCGGGCGGAACGGGCAATGAGCATGACCGCCGGATGCTTCACCTTCCGTTCGGCGGATACCGCGTAGACCCGCTGGCGCACCGCATCCAGCCGGCCTACCACCTGCACGCCGTAGCGCTGAACGACATCCTCCTCAAGCACCGTCGGCGAGACGAACAGGCCCGCCCCGGACTGACCGAAAACGGCCACCAGCGCACTGTCATCGAACTCACCGACGACGGTTGGCCGCAGGTTCTCACCATCGAACCACTCGTCGAGCGTACGGCGCAGGACCGCATTGTCCGTCGGCAGCAGAACAGGCGCGCCGTCAAGCGAGCGGGGGAAGTCTCGGCGATACCCGTCGGCCAGTTCCTTTGTACCCAGAACCGATACGCCCGATTCCCCCAATTCGTGGTTGTACGCCCGGACCTTGTCCAGCGGCGTGACCGGCGTATCCGAAAGGATCACGTCCAGCTCGTGGCTGGCCAGTCGCGGCAGCAGCCCCGAGAACCGGTCCTCGTAGCAGACCAGCTGCACGCGCTCCGGCAGATCCAGCACCGGCTGCAGCAGGCGGTAGGCAACCACCTTGGGCAACACGTCGACGATGCCCACGAACAGGCGGATCGGCCGGCCGGTGGGCCGGTTCTTGACGGTGTCCATCATCTCGCGCCCGAGCGTGAAGATCTCCTGGGCATACCCGTGCACCACCCGTCCCATTTCCGTCAGTTCCAGGCGTCGGCCGACGCGGAAAAACAGGGGTTCGTCCAGCGCCTCCTCGAGTTCCTGCATCTGGGCCGAGATGGTGGAAGGGGCCAGGCGCAGCTTCTTTGAGGCAGCCGTGATCGTTCCTTCGTTGACCACGGTCCAGAAGTAGAACAGGTGATGGTAGTTGAGCCATTCCATGCAGAAGTATATTTCGGCAAATCCGAACAGTCGACACGATATTTTCTGTTTGTACGAACTGCCGGGGCTGCGTATATACAGGTGGACGGTACGACACGGGGTCAAGCCATCTGAAGGAGAATGGTATGCAACTGCAGATCGTCGCAACCAGCGTGCAGCTGAGCCCGGCCATGCGCGAGTTCATCCGCCGGCGGGCAGAGATCGCTTTGGGGCGATATCGGCACCATATCGACTGGGTGCTGCTGCGCATGGTGGATCTTGAGGGTCCCGAGGGCGGGCTGGGCAAGCGATGCCAGGTCGATGCGCGGGTCTACCGTTTGGGCACCCTGTTCGCCCAGAGTACGGACCGGGATTGGCTCGCGGCTGTCGGTCGAGCGACCGAGCGGGTGGCCCGTCGGATCGAACGGGATCTGGGCATCCGCCGCCCTCAGCCCATGTCGCGATAATCCTCGCTAAATCAGGCGTGGCTGTAGCCACACACGAAACCGAAACAATGGCGGCCTTGCAGCGCCGGCGGGTTGCGGACGGGCGGTGAACGACCCTACCCATACCGAATATCCGCATAGCAAAACCCCCTGCCGGCCCGCTCGTCCTGCTCGCGGATCCACTGGGCCAGGCCGACCTCGCGCTGCCGGCGGGCGTCGGCCAGGAGGGTGGGGTAGGTCTTGGCGAGCCCCTCGAACCGCTTGCAGGGGAACTCCGGGCACGACGAGCAGACGTCCACCTTCTTTTCGGCCGCGCACTTGCGGATCGCACACGGCGGGTAGCCGCACTTGCCGCTGCGGCAGCCCTTGCAGTTCTCACCGGATTTGCAGAACCCCTCCAGCGATTTCCAGAACGTCTTGAACTCGGCATTGCCGCCCATGAAACTGTCGAACCCCTCGCCGTGTAGCGACGCCCGCAGGGCTTGGGCGTCTTGCCTACAGAAACAGCCCCGGCTCGACCCTGAAGTGCTCCGCCAGCGTCCGGATGTGGGCCTTGCTGAGCTCCCGCCGGCCGGACAGGATCGCTGCCCCGAGCGTCCGGTTGCCCAGCAGCCGACCAAGATCCGAGCTGTTCATGTCGTGCTCGGCAAGCAGGGCCTTGAGGGCGTCCAGGGGCGTGATCCGCGAATCGTCGATGGGAAACCGGCCGGCCTCGTAGGCCTCCACGAAAGTGGAAAGGGCATCGAGGTAGTCCTCCTGGTCACCGTTCAGGTCGAACCCGGCCAGACGATCGATCATCTCCGTCGCACTTGCGAGGTCGGCGTCATCATGGATGGGACGGGGCGGCAGAAGCCTCACCAGGGCCTTGTATGTCCCGGGCAGTCGCCAGGAATCGCTTCTTGCGGTTTCCTTGCTCACACAGGCTCTCCCTCCCGCCCTACGCCGTCAACCGTCCGACGTCGGCCGGGATCTTGCTGAGGCTGATCTCACTGAGGTCCACTTTCCGGCTGGCGTTGTCGATGTCGATGCCGACGAGGTTGCCGGCGGCATCGTAATCGAGCACGACGCCCTCGGAGATCTCCCGGCTGGCCACGCTTGGCTTCGAGGAAAGGTCGATGTACAGCGAGTCAGTATCTTTGTAGTAGCTTAGCTTCATCGCCCGAATCTCCGGCTCTAACGCTATCATACGCTTTCGAGCTGATTGTTGCGCATCGTGTGACCTCACAGTCTCGGCGTAGCACGGCCCTGCTCCCGTCTTCGTCGAACGACGACTTCGCCTTGGCAAGGGCGCAGGACCGTCGCACCCGAACCGCTCCTTCGCGGCTTTGTTCTCGTAGCGCAGCTTTCTTCTGCCTTCGCAGCTCGGCCACTCGCATCGCTGCGCTCGCTCGGGCGGGCCGCCTGATGCTTTTTGACAGACTAATCGGGTAATGTAGCTACCAACAGCCACAATGCGATGTCCTGCGACGCTCAACGGCAAGAGGCGAACAGCGCGACCACCTGGCCAGTTTGCCAAAGAGCATCAGGGTCGCGGGCGGTGGACGATGCAGGCGGGACAATCGCCGTCGTCGTTGGCCCTGCAAGGGGCCGGATATGTAAGCCCAGGGGCAAGGCGGCGCAGCCGCCGCGAACCTGGGTCGGCGAACCAAACCCCCGGGAGCCCTGTAAGGGCGACATAACCGCGGGGCCACGTGCAGGACCGCACCGCCCGCGGTTGC